>CANQNM010000047.1 GCA_947625265.1 uncultured Clostridia bacterium | reverse complement strand
AGCATTTTCGCGGATTTTCCGTGGTGCAGGGCAATATAAAAGCAAACGTCAGTCTGGCAAGGTTTGAGAAGCAGTTTGAACAGGCGCAGTTTTGGCTTGACAGTCAAGTTATGACAGATATGGTTCCGTTTATGCCAATGCAGACCGGTACATTTATCAATGTTACGCGCGGTATGTCAGCCGCCATTGCAGGAAGCGGAAAAGTCTATGCGGCTGCTCCACCGATGGGGAGATTTCTGTATGAAGGGAAAACAATGGTTGATGAAGCGACCGGATCTACTTATGCACGTCCGGGAGCAAAAAAAATATTGGTCAGCCAATATTCTGGAAAAACCGCCGCAAAAGAAAATCTTGATTACTCCAAAGCCGCACATCCCAGCGTAACGGATCATTGGTTCGACGCCGCGAAAAAGACATATGGAAATAAATGGATATTAAAGACAAGACGCATAGCAGGAGGTGGTTAAATGGACGATGCTCCAAAGCCTATAGGGCTTGATTCGACCGGATATGAGGTGCTGACAAAGGCTGTGCTTGCGCTATTGTCGGAATACGGGGAGTTGGTCGGGCGGGAAATCTACTTTGAGGACATATCGCAGAGCGGCATAGCGTTTTCCGCTGACGATGGGGCATTGATTATGTCAGAAACGCCGGATATTCTCGGAGGTTACACACAGACCTGTCAATATCCGTTTTACGTTGTTTACCTTGACAAAGACGAGTTAGAGCAGAATATTGAATTTTGCGACAACTTACAGGGACAAAAATCCAGCATACTCTCCGATATAACGATCTATCAGAAAAAGATTGCAGAGTATTCAAAGGGCATACGGGAACTTTACATGGATAAGATTAAGGGTATCATATCCGAAAGCGATTATGTGGAAATGTCAAAAAACTTTACAGCAGAGCGTGACCATTTGGAGTGCGTTGTCGCTGACAGAGAAAAGCGGTTATCCGAAATCGATGCTAAAATTGCGGCAGGTGACAATCGCCGCGAATTGATTGAACAATATACCAATTTGAAATATCTTACCCGTGAAATCGTTGAAACATTGATTGACTATATATCTGTCGGTAAGCGTATTCCAGGAACAAAAGATGTACCGATTGAAATTCACTGGAACTTCTAATCATAGATTGTTCTTATATGATTGCACCAGAGCAAAAGGCGCGGGTCACCTACGAGAACATCCTTCGTTTGACCGACGATCCGGATGTACGCGAACCGATTAAATTCCTGCGGCAGAGGGAATTGAATCACTATCAGCGCTTTGGAGAGAGTTTGGGCATAGCGCAGGACGCCTATGACCAAAGAAAGAACTTCTATTTCTACAATCCTTCCTTCGACAAGATGAAGGGATAAGGTTTAAAAATGAATTTTTCAAACCCGGTTTTGCGGTTTTTACCGGCGGACGTCGATAATTTTGCTTCAAAAGACCGGCTATCATTTTCAAAATCAAAAAAGAGACTTTCATTTGCGCGAAAGCCACGGTTACAAATATAGAAGTTGTCGGTGCGGGCGGAAATTTTTCCGCCCGCACATTTTGCGGTTTTAACGAAACGCCGACTTGTCGGGAACCCGGGAACCCTGTGAAACACCAAGAGATTTGCCGAGGCCGCCCATCTAAAAATTTTATGCGTTCATGGGATTTTTCGGGGAAAGTACGGGTGGACGAAATCTGTGACGACGGCAGATCCGCGATGAATCACCGCCGTGCGGAAAATTCCACCCCTGCTGTGCAGCAGGGGTGGAATTTTACCAAACTTCTTTTTGTTTTTTCGCCTATCTACTTGACAGGGAGCATATCATTCAAAATCCTGTATGTCTTCTTTGGCCGTTGGAACAGAGCAGTGGGTTCGTCGCGTCCGGTAAGTTCGTTTGCAAACTTTTCGGCCGCACCGAATTCTTTTGCAGATCCTCAAGGGCCAAATCGGGTTTCCCAGGATAGGAATTCAGGATTTGACAATTTGCCGCATACAAGACCTTCTATCCCCCTGTTGCAGACAGAGCCGTTGGCAATCGCCTTTGAATGCTTTCCGGCTATATCGTTTCCGCGATTCTTCATGCTTTCTGTTCTTTTGGTCGGCAGACGGACGACGTCAAAGAACAAAGTTTCCGCTTCTCCGGTGCGCGAGGCACTCTTTCACAATTCCCAGGCGCGGAAGAGGGATTCTGCTCAACAGCGATTGAAATTCAGGACAAATTCCCGTATGTATCGCATGTTATGGAAAGATCAATGTTGCACGTTTTCCCAGTAATAAAAAGTATTTTGTAAACAAACTTTCCTTTTCCGTTTGCGCTGTTCCCCGATCTGGTGGCGGAACCGTTCGAAAACGACCACATGCTTTCGTATATTTCTTTCGTGTACGAAGCATTTGTGCAGGTACTGGAGGAACCCTTGACATACGAAAACGACGCGGTCAAAGTATATTTCCATTCTACGTTTCCGGAAGAATCTGTAAATGTGGCAACTTTGTTGCCGCTGACAGTTTCTGCGGTCGCGCAAGGCGCAACCGGACTTTCAATTCTTCTTGCGGACGAAAGCGTGAGTGTACTGCCGTCTTCAAAGTAGGTGACGGTGGTTCCGTCCTCACTTTTTACAATCCGACTTATGTTTACATCATCGCTTTCTTCCGCTGAAACCGTAAACACCGCTGAGGACAGCAAAAACAACACCGTGAGAAAACATGCAAGAACTTTTTTCATTTGTTAAATTCCTTTAAAAAATTGAATTTTTGGGAACACAGTACCTGTAACGGTAATAGTTCCACCATAGATATCCATCATCTCAATAATGAAGATGACCGAAGCAGCAAACAAAGCGATAAAGGAAACTCCAATACAGATCAAAAGCCTGTTTTTCCATTTTGCCTGTTTGAGCAGAGCGAGGTACTCATCACGCTCGGTAAGTTCGTTTGCAAACTTTTCGGGCTTTCCCAGTTCCCTGTACAGGTCTTCAACGGTGAAATCGTGCTTTTCCTCCAGGTAGGAATCCAGAATTTGTTTGATTTCTTTCATATAAAAACGCTTTATACTTTTTTTGCAGACGAGAGCATCGTCCACCTCTTTTAAATACTGTTTGAGAACTTTATTTTCAGAATTTTTCATGACCGCTCTCCTCCCGGTTAAGAAACTTGGTGATGCCCACAAACAAATCCTTACATTGTTCTTTTCCGTAAGCCAGATACTTTCGACCGAACTCCTCGATATGGCAATGTGTTCGGAGCCGTTCCCCAGGAACTTTTCTCATTTGTTTGTCAAATTCCTTTAAATTGAATTTTAGGGAATACAGTACCTGTAACGGTAATAGTTCCGCCATAGAGATCTAACAGTTTAGCAATGATGACGATCGAAACAACAAACAAAGCGATAACGACAACTCCGATACAGATCAAAAGCCTGTTTTTCCATTTTGCCTGTTTGAGCAGAGTGCGGTACTCATCACGCTCGGTAAGTTCGTTTGCAAACTTTTCGGGCTTTCCCAGTTCCCTGTACAGGTCTTCAACGGTGAAATCGGGCTTTTCCTCCAGGTAGGAATCCAGAATTTGTTTGATTTCTTTCATATAAAAGCGCTTTATACTTTTTTTGCAGACGAGAGCATCGTCCACCTCTTTTAAATATTGTTTGAGAACTTTATTTTCAGAATTTTTCATGATCGCTCTCCTCCCAGTTGAGAAGTTTGGTGATGCCCACAAACAAATCCTTACATTGTTCTTTTCCGTAAGCCAGATACTTTCGACCGAACTCCTCAATATGGTAATATGTGCGGAACCGTTTCCCCACTGTAATTTCTTTACGAGAGGAGACAAGTCCTCTTGATGCCATGCGAAGAAGCGGAATATACAGCGAACTTTCAACGAATTGAAAAGCGCCGTTGGTACGGTCTGAAAGTTCCTTTTTGATTTCATAACCGTACATATCCCGCTCGGTCAGCATTTGTAATATCAGAAGTTCTACAAACCCCATACGGAGGTTCTCATCGACTGTTGCTTTCCAGTCAGCGTCATCCTTCCAACTCACTTGTACGCTCCCCTAATTTTCTACAGTTTATCAGAAAAAACGAGTTTTTTCAATAGGTATTTTAAAAACATATATTGACAAAAGATAATTTTCATGTTATTATCTAAGCGTGAAATAAAATTCATGGTATGAACTTTTATCCAAATATTTCTATACATGGCAGTTGTGCTTGATAGATGGCGGAAACAGAATTTTATTCTTATAAAGGATGATCGACAATGGGTCGGGTGCACTGATCGGTCAAAATTCGATTGAATATATTGATACGCTCATCGGTATATGGAACAAAGAAGATGGCGCTGTTCTTATGGATTGGCAGATCCCGTCCGAAACTGCTTTTTATATGATGCGTGAGGCAGCGCAATAACCTGTTTTGGGAAAAAACCTTTGATAATGTCTGCTAAGTTATTGTTAACGGAAGTATTGGATTTATTCCGTATACGGTCTTAGGACCAACAGTAAATTTGATTGCCTTACCTACATGATGAGTTTAAAGGAAGGCGCCAAGTGATATTCAAATTTTTTCTTGTTATACTTGTTATACTTGATAATTTACGCCTTCTGTCGTACAATTTGCCGACAAGGTCGCGGTGTTTATGACGATCATGCGGTTGAATACGGCACTCATGCTGAACTTTACGCGAAGGGCGGCATTTCTTCCAAACTGTTTGACAAACAGGCGCGGTTCTACCGTGACGCACCAAAAAAGCAGGGGCATTCCAAGTATAATGCGAATTTCATGAGGTGATGTTAAAAATGAAAAGTCTCGCTTTTCTATTCGGAACAGTCAAACGGCGAATGTCTCATCACAATAAAAAATAAAAAAGATATTTTCGGCGGTTTTTTGCATGGATTTGAACCCTCCGCCGTGGTTTGTCCCCCCATTGAAAATAGGAGAAGTTTGCGGCCGGTCGTGATTCAATTCGTGTCTCCCTATTTCTCTTCTTTTTGTCTTGTCCACTCCCGTTGTATCGGAGACGGCCGCGATACCGCCGTTTTTCGTTACCCTTGACCTTGACACGGCGAGTTGATGATTGCGGCGGTAAATTGCGCATTCATGTACGTGTGACAAAAAATGAAAGAAAAAGTTTTTTGCATACATTTTGATTCTGGTACGGACAAGTTTCGTTGAACCGAGAACACCTGATCAACACATCGGAGTTTGCGGCTGCGGTGTGTCGCCGGGCTTTTTCCTTTCCTTGTCAATCGGCGGCGTTGTTTCACGATTGCGGAAAGCATTCCGGCGAGAGGACCGAATACTTTTTAACAGGCATCAAAGGCAAAACTCTCAAAAACAAAACTTTCGTCAGGATCTGGACTGTTGGGTGACGGATCGGTTTTGATATTTTTTAAGGAAAAATTTTATGAAAATCGCGTCGGTGTCACGGACAGACCCGGTTTCATGCCGCCCATGAATGCAGGAAAACGTATGACGGTAAGCAAGAGCGCGAGAGAGGAAGCGGTAAAAAATGCATGAAAACAGGATTGAATTTGAATTGACGGGGAAGAGGGCGCTGTTTTCCGACCCGGTTACGCGTGTTGGAGGTGAAAAACTTTCCTATCCTATACCTACATACGAGGCGCTGAAGGGCGTCGTTCACAGTATTTATTGGAAGCCTACAATCGTGTGGATTATTGATGCGGTGCGCATTATGAATCCGATTTCCACAGAGTCCATAGGAATACGTCCGATTTCGTACGGCGGCGGGAATGATCTGTCGTACTACACATATCTGAAGGATGTGAGATATCGTGTAAGAGCGCATTTTGAGTGGAACACGAACCGCCCTGAGTTCACGTGTGACAGGAACGAAAACAAGCATCACAGTATCGCAAAACGAATGGTGTCAAGAGGCGGCAGACGCGACATCTTTCTTGGTACGAGAGAATGTCAGGGCTATGTTGAGCCATGTGTTTTTGACGAGGGAGTCGGAGTTTACGACAGGCCGGCGGACGGCATGGACAGAGAAGTCGATTTTGGTTTTATGTACCATGGCATCACCTATGCGGACGAGGCAACATGTCCTGAGGACAGGGAAGGGATGACGGTTCGCTTTTTCCGCGCGGTGATGAAAAACGGTGTGATAAAATTTCCGCGCCCGGAGGCATGTACAGTCAAACGGCGAATAAAAGACATGAGGATCAAACCGTTTGGCACTGAATTTAGAAACTTTGTGGGCTTGGAGGAATTTCCCGGAGGGGTGACGGGATGAACTGGGTGCGTGAATTGCTTGGTTTGTACGAAAAGAACAGAGGGCTTGTTGGCAAGGTTATGACAGGAAGGTTTGGCGAGGACGTCATTCTTCTGCCTCCGTTCCATACGACGGTCAAGGCGCATATCACAGTCAGAATAACACCGGAAGGGACGTTTCTCGGAGCAACGAAAGTTGCGAAAGAGGACGCTCTCACCGTGATTCCGGTGACGGAGAAATCTGCCGCACGCACGTCGAGCACTGCGGCGCATCCGCTGTGTGACAATCTCGTGTATATTGACGGCGGCTATAATGAATATGCCAAGGAAAAAGATAAAAATGCAAACGAAAAGCATCGCCTTTATCTTGAGGGGATAAAAGCCTGGGCGGAGTCTGACTGTTCGCACGAAAAGGTTGTCGCCGTATATCGGTACGTTTCAGGGGAGCATACGATTGTTGATCTTTTGTCAGCCGGAATTTTTGAAACCGACGAAAACGGTTTTATTCCGAATATAAAAGAACTGTCGTTCTTGCGCTTTTCGGTTGAGAGCGAATGGACACAAGACGCGCCGCCGGCCGAATGCTGGCTTGACGAAACGCTGCGCAATGCGTACATCGGATATACCAAAAACCTTACTGGAAACACGGCGCTTTCGTACCTTACGGGGGATGTTGTGCCGATATCATATCTCCAGCCTAAAAAGATACGAAACGAAGGGGACGGAGCAAAACTTATTTCGTCAAATGACAGCGACGGTTATACATACCGCGGACGCTTTGCAAACAGGGAAGAAGCCTTTGCCATCGGTTATGAGGAATCTCAGAATATGCATAATGCGCTCAAATGGATTATACGTCGCCAGGGCAGGAGTTATGGAGAATTGACCGTCGTTGTGTGGGAATCCGAACTTCACCCGATTCCGGATTATAGTGACGGCACTGACGATATCTGTGATAGAATTTCCTGCCTCACGGGCGGCGAGGGAGTTACGGATGTGAATGGCGGAAACGAGAGATCCGATGCGGCGTTCGCTGCCGGATTCAACGCTGCCATTGACGAATACCGTAAAATAATGGGATGTTCATCGGACGTCATGATCATGGCGCTTTGCGCCGCGACGCCCGGCAGACTTTCCGTCGTGGAGATTTCGTCTCTGCCCACGACGTCATATCTCGATAATCTGGAGTGCTGGCACAGGGACTGTGGACTCCTTCACAAATCAAAAGCGAAAGATAAGCATGCGTTCTATGGAATGATTGGTGTAAAGGATATTGCCGACATGCTTTACGGAAACGACAGACTGCTGCCCACCGTATGCAACAGACTGCGTTCCTGTATTGTGTTCGGGAAACCGTTACCGGAGGATATGGTCAGGCGAGCGTTGATGCGTGCTTCGTCGCCTTTGTCCTATGAAAGTGAAACGGAGTGGGAAAGAATGTTGTCCTTGGCCTGTTCCATGGTAAAGAAAAAAGAGATTGAAAAAGGAAACAGGGGGGAATGGTCAATGTCTCTCAACAATGAAAGCAGGAACAGAAGTTATCTATACGGAAGATTGCTTGCGGTTGCCGACCGAATTGAGTACAGAACCTATGAGGTGAATGAGAAAAGACAGACGAATGCAAAACGGTATATGAACGCCTTTTCGCAAAGACCCTTCAGAACCTGGCAGACGATTGCGGTGCGAATGGAACCGTACTTACAAAGACTTCAAATTGGCGAAAGTCTGAAATACAGTCATCTTATAGAGGAAATATGCGAGCGGTTCTGCGAAAGTGATTTTGTGGACGACTCTCCCCTCGATGGACTTTATCTGCTTGGTTTCTATAACCAGTCATACTATTTCAGAAATAAAACGGAAAAGAATACCCGGGGGGGAGCACAATGACTGATCTTTGCGGAAAAATTGATTTTGTGGCGCTTGTATCCGCGACAAACGCGAATCCAAACGGCGATCCGCTAAACGGAAACCGTCCGCGCGAGGGACTTGAAGGGTACGGGGAAATATCAGACGTCTGTATTAAGAGAAAGATCCGAAACCGTCTGCAGGATATGGGAGAAAAAATATTCGTACAGTCTGACGATAGGATCGACGATGGTTATTCAAGTCTGCGCGACAGGGCGGACGGATGCGAGGAACTGAAAAAAGAACTTGAAAAGGGGAAAAAGGCAAGCAAGGATACGTTTGCTGCGGTCGCCTGCGACACTTGGACGGACGTTCGAATGTTCGGTCAAGTATTCGCGTTTAAAGGAACCGACGTATCCGTCGGTGTTCGCGGACCGGTATCTATACATCCGGCAATAAGCGTCTCGCCTGTTGAACTTGTTAGTACGCAGATAACAAAGAGTGTCAATAGCGAGTCAAAAGAGGGAAAAGCATCCGATACAATGGGATTGAAACACCGTGTGAATTTTGGACTTTATGTGATCAAGGGCAGCGTGAACGTCCAACTGGCGGAGAAGACGGGTTTTTCACAGGCAGACGCTGAAAAATTAAAGCGCGCGCTTAGGACACTGTTTGAAAATGATGCTTCATCCGCAAGACCGGAGGGCAGCATGGTGGTCGAACGTCTTTACTGGTGGCAGCATAGGGAAAAAACGCCGGTTGCCTCGACGGCGAAAATACACAAGAGTGTCAAAGTCACGCCAAAAAAAGAACGCCCCTCCTGTTTCGACGATTACGACGTAACGCTTGAACCGGTTGAAAACTGTGTCTTACCGGAAGTGTTTTGAAAGTATGGGGAATATGAGTATTTACGGTTTTTCGGTCTTTGACGCCCTGTATTTTTTGGGCACCGGCGAGAGTTTTCGTGCTAGAACTTTGGCAGCAATCCTCACGAGGTTGAAGACATTGGATGTGCAAGCGCGTAGACGCCGTCCCAGGCGAGCGCAGCGGCGGTGTGAGTATTGCACGTAATGCCCTTTGTTCGCCGAAAAACGTCAACGTAATACTTTCGTGTACTTATGCGTTTCTTGTTGGGGTGTGTCGCTGGTGCGGTGAATCATGGAGAATGCGGAAAAGAATTTCCTTATTGTCGGGTTTACGTATGAGCCCGTGGATTGAAATATGGTTTGATATAATTGACGCTAAGACGATCATATACGTTGGGTATATGTGTCGGACTCCGTATGGAGTTCGTAGATTGAAATTACTTACCGTCGGTTCAGTGACATTGATGGTACGTTAAACTGCAGAAGTCTGTGAATGAAAGCATTTTTTCCGTCAAATCCAAATCGCACGAACTTTCCGGGTAGTACAATAAGTACATCCATTATAAGTTTTCTGTATTTTACAAAATTTTACGGCATATCCGCACAGTGAACCTTGTGCCACGGTCTATGAAACTGCGTGTCGTGAGACGCGGGCGTCCGGTGGACACCTTTGCGCTGCAGGCGCAAAAGCGCCGATCGAGCCGACAGGCGAGACCGAGTTCTTCTGCCCTGTCACCGAAAAGTCGTGCAGCCATGCGGGTTTGCGCGACTTTTCTTTGTCTTTTTGCCCTTGGCGCACGGTCTGAAAATGCCTGTTTTGAAACTGCAAACGGGTGGGGGTTTCGCATCCGGCCGAATCTGTTTGTACTGTGCTTTTTGCAAAAGAGGTGAGTTTTCCATGGAACTGCTGTTTCAAATCGTTGGAGAAAATTTTTTCAAACCCCTCATCAGTCAATTTAAGTCTGTGTATCTTGACTGTCTGTTTCTTATATACGATTCCTATCGAACAGAACTTTCCTACGGAACTGACCGTGAGGTTCTTGTCTCAAAACTCACGGACTATTTTGACAAATCTGAAGTTTCCGAAATTCGCTTGGAAGATGATGCCGAGGGAATAAAGGATTCACGTGAAAAAGCCCAGCGGTTTTTGCGAAAACTAAAGGAATTTGGCTGGATCGAATACGAAACGGAAAACGACCAGACGGTTCGGATTGTGATGCCAGGATATGCCGTTACCATGGTACAGACGCTGAAAAATATTTCTCAAAATGGAGAAATGGAATATCAAAGCGAAATATCCGCCATTTACTCCCTGATGACCAATGAAGAACTTTTGAATAGACCTTACCCGCAGGTGCTGAAGCCGGTATATGACCGCACCCTGTCTCTGTTCACGGGTCTGAAACAGTTGAATACCGGCATCAAAAAGTACATTGAAGAAATTACCGCTGAAAAGACTTCGGAAGAAATTATTCAGGACTTTTTCAAATATCACGAAGAAATCGGTTCGAAAGCCTACCATCGGATTAAGACCAGCGACAACGTGTCCCGCTTTCGCGGTGTGATTATCGGTCGGCTGCAATCTATTCAAAACGACGCCGAATTGCTGAAACGCACGGTAGCCGGCTATCAGAATATCGAGAATGAATCGGATTTTATGGCTGCCGAAGAACAGGTCCTTTCCATTATTGCAGATATCATCGATCACTTTCGATCTTATGACGATATTATAAAGGAAATCGATAAAAAGCACAGCAAATACCTGCGAAACGCCATGGAACGCGCCAAATTTTTGCTGATGAATTCCAACAACATAGAAGGGAAAATATCTACCATTCTTCAGATGATGGCAGAAGTATTCGACCGGGAAGAAAACGCCGGTCTTGCTGAGGACGTCGATGAAGACGTCTGCAAAATCTTTAACATTTTCCCGCAGGGCTTTTTGAGCGGAGAATCGCTTAAGACTATCCCGATTTCCAAAAGGATGAGCGATATAGAGGAAGTGTACCACTCGCTCGAATTTTCGGATGAGGAACGGGAACAGCGGCGGCTCGCCGTATCCGAGAAGAATCGGAATCGCTTTACAAGAAAAAACATCGAAAGATTTGTAAAAGAACTGCTGAACGGAAGAGAATGCGTCATGGCGTCGGAAATAGAACTGGCTTCTCGCCGGGATATGATTCGTTTGATTTTTATCAGTCTGTATGGCCGGGAATCCCGTTCGGGTTACAGGACAGAACCGACGGAATCTGTTATCCATTCCCACGGATTTTGTTTTCGGGATTACAAAATTACAAGGAGGATAAAATAATATGGCGGAAAATGGCTTCGAATTTCTGAATTTGCCTAAGGATAAATTCCGTGCGTCGGCGAATAAGCTTCTGAATGAATGCTTTCTTTTACGAAAAAGCAAAGAGACTTCGTCGGACTACTATTACATTCTGAATAACCGCAGTGCATTCGACTCTTTTTTTGACCTGCTCGGTTATGAATTGATTGTCAGGGAGGATTTGGGCGTTATCGCACTATACAATTCTTCTGGGACCGGAAGAATTCAACTGAAAAAGATCGAAAGCATTCTGCTTTTGATTCTGCGGATTTTATATATCGAAAAGCGAAAAGAACTTTCCCAGTCCGACGACGTTGTCATTATAGTTGACGAAATTTACGACAAATACAATCTGCTGGATCTTCGTGCAAAACTGGACAAAACCACCATGCGAAACGCCTTGGGATTATTCCGGCGCTATCATTTACTCAACAACCTTGACACGGATATGTCGAACCCGGACACGCGCATTGTTATCCTGCCCCCCATCCTTCTTTCCATGACCTCGGAGAGTCTGGAAGCGCTTTACCGTGAATCGAAAGAAAAACTGAGCAAATATGAGAACGGAGGGGAAACAAATGGCGGCGCAAAAGATGAAGAAACTGACGAGGATTAGATTGATCAACTGGCATTATTTTACGAACGAAACCATTTCTGTGAACGGTTCCTTTCTGATCAGCGGAGAAAACGGTACCGGGAAATCCACGCTGCTCGACGCGATTCAGTTAGTGCTCACAACCAATACCCGCCGTTTTAATCCAGCGGCGAACGAAAAAAACAAGCGGGATCTGCGAGGGTACGTCCGCTGCAAAACCGGAGAAGAAGGAAACGCCTACCACCGCACCGGCAGTGTGATTTCCTATATTGCCCTGGAGTTTTTTGAGGAAAGTAAAGACAAGTATTTCGTGCTCGGCGTGAAACTGGATTCCCCCGATTTGGAAAGCGACATCCGGCAAAAATGGTTTTGCGAGGAAGGCAAACTGGATCTCCTTTCCTTTGTGGTAAATAACAAACCTGCGCTTGACGATCAATTCCGGAACAACAATAAAAAAATCGTGTTCATTCACACGCAAGCAGAAGCGAGGGAACGGTTTAAACGACGGCTCGGAAACCTGGATAATACCTTTTTCGAGTTGATTCCGAAATCCCTTGCCTTTAAGCCCGTAGATAATATCAAAGAATTCATCAACAAGTTTATCCTCCCCGAAAAAGAGATTGAGGTGGATATGCTTCGTGAGAATATTCGAAATCTTCGCGAAATGCAAAAACTGATTGAGGAAGTAAAACGGCAAATCGAGCAGTTGAAATCTATTCTCGGTAAATATAACGACATTCACGATACGGACAGGGATATTCTCGTGATTGACCTGGTCATCAAAATTGCCGATTTGGAAGCCCAAAACGAAAGACGGTCAAAACTGGAAAAAGACTTTGAGGAATATCAGCGGGAAAAGGACAATCAGGAGGCGCAAAAAGAAAGTGAGAATAGACGGCTGGGCACTGCCGAAGATGAACTGCGGGAAATTGATCTTTCCCTTCGGACAAACAAGTGCGCACAGATGATAGAGAGTCTAAAAAACAGTTTGAAAGTGCTTGAGGCGGAAAAAGAGCCTCTCAAAAAGGACTTTTTGACCCTGCAGGAACAAATCGCTCATGCACAAAATGCGCTCGGCTGTATAAAGAATATTTCAGAGGAACTCACCCCGCAGTCGGTCTACAATCTGAAAGAAACATCGGTTGCGGCGAAGCAACGCCGATCCACGGCGACCGCGCTGAAAGAAACCATTGAGAAGGAAAAAAGTGAACGGTATTCCGAGAGAGCAGATATTAAAATACGGATGGACAGTGTTTGGCGTACAGTGGAACAATTGAGCGCGGAAATTGAAAATCTCAGGAAGAATCGACTGATGTATCCGGAAAATACAGAACGGCTCAAAAATGCCATCCGGCAGGAGTTTGAAAGGCGCGGGATCGATTCGGAAGTTCGTGTGTTTGCCGATCTGCTTGAAATTACGGATCCCGCATGGCAAAACGCCGTCGAGGGATATCTGAATACGCAAAGATTTTATCTATTTGTGGAGCCGACCTATTACGACCTTGCCGCCGAGGTCTATAATCGGGAGAAAAGTCGGATCCATTCCGTGGGACTGGTGAATACAGGCGCGCTGAAACTGCAGCAAGAAATTTCAGAAAACAGTTTGGCGTCGGTCGTGAGATCCGAAAACCGGTATGCGCAGGCGTATGCGGCGTATTTATTGGGGCGCGTCATCCGCTGTGATTCGGTATCGGAACTGAAAAGCCATTCTATGGCAATCACAAGCGGTTGTATGCTGTATCAGGGAAACGTGCTGCGGAAAATTGACGAATCGGTTTATCGGATTCCGTATATCGGAAAGTATGCGTTGAAACGTCAGTTGGAATTGAAACAGGCGGATTATGAGGAAAAAAAGAAAGAGGAGACCCAGTTAGACGAGCGCCAAAAGGACATAGCAAAAAGCATTTCTGTTTTGGAAAAGTGCAATCTCGAGAAACTGTTCGACACGCTCCTCTCGCCCGATAAAATACAGGAAAAGACGATGGAGATTGCCAAGGCTACAGAGGATTTGAAGGATGCAGAAAATGACCCGACGATCATAGAATTGCAGATGAAACGGCAGAAAATTGACGGGCAGATTCAGGACATAAAACGGACAATTGAAACTGTATCCAAAAAGATAGGGGGTCTTGACAGTTCTATCGATAGGTGTGAGAAAGATATCGTCGGTGTGAACGAAAAAATCGATTCCGCCAAACACGAAATCAAAGAACTCTCATACGGAAGGGAAAGCGCGCTCGCCGACGCGCAATCAAGGTACGCCGAACATAAGCGAACCAAAGCGGCCCAAACCATTTACGGAAATTATCAACCGCGCCGCAAGACTTTGGAGAATCAGCGGCAGGAGAAATTTGCAGAACTCACCTTGCTGCAAACAAAATATAAGGATGGAGAATTCGGAACCGGAGAAGCAGTGATATCCGCGTACGAGGAGGAACTTGACGCGCTTTCAAGACACGTGATCCTGCAATATGAAGAAAAACTCCGGAAGGTCAAGGAAAACTGCGAGTTGGAATTTCGCGAGAATTTTCTTGCAAAAATGCGGGAGAACATTGAACAGGCCCGTGAGAAATTCAAAGATTTGAACCAAGCGCTGAGATCTATTTATTACGGGGATGATTCTTATCGGTTTTCCCTGTCGGAGAACAAACAGAAACAGCGTCTTTATGCGATGATCACCTCTGATGTAAATCTTGCGGGGACTACTCTGTTCTCCGCCCAGTTTGAAAATGAATATCACGAAGAAATGGAGGAATTGTTTTCCAAACTTACCAAGTTTGACGACAAAGGAGAGGGCATCATTCAGGAGTATATCGACTATCGCAATTATCTTGACTACGATATTGAAATCGTGTCAAGGGACGGAAAACGGCAACTGCTTTCCAAAACGTACGGTGAAAAAAGCGGCGGCGAAACGCAAACGCCGTATTATGTGGCGATCGCCGCGTCATTCAGTCAGATTTACAGAGGCAGAGAGAGCATTCGCATCATTATGATGGACGAAGCCTTTGACAAGATGGACGACAACCGCATCATCAGTATGATGCAATTTTTCCGTTCTCAGG
>CANQNM010000046.1 GCA_947625265.1 uncultured Clostridia bacterium | reverse complement strand
TATTTTTCTGGATTCTGAACGTCGGATGCTTGTCCCACGTCATACGCAGTCGTTCCAGCCGCATGTTTGGTTCCCATCTGCGCTTGAGATCTTCAGACTGCTCCTGTCTCTTTACTGCCGGGCAAACTGCCGGCCTTTTTAGATCTGGCCAACCCCGCCATGCCGTTGTAAAATAGAACCTTGCCTGTGTTGTCCCTATTATGCAATTATCACCTGCTGAAGTCGGAAATCGCACAAAAATGGGTGGATACTCTATAAAAACAAAAAACAGAACTATCGCACAGATGCAAGAAACGCAAAATACGACAGCCCCAACTGTAAAAATCAATGAATATTTCATACCAGTTATGTTATGTAAAAACATACGACTCTTTTGACACAACGTCCATAGCAGATGTAAAATACACAAAATTCTGAAAGGTTCCCACTTGAAAATCTTTAGAGACGGGGGTATAATGGCGAAAGAACACTGTGAGTTTCTCTGAAATTTTCAAACTTCTCTTCGAAAATTGATGAATTTTATCCAAGCACCCAAATAAAAGGAGGAAAATTGCCCCTGTGATTTCTTCTGATCAGTCGGCAAAACCGACGGAAAATACGCAAAAAGAACAACTATTTGAACACGTGCCCATCCCAAAGGCGGTAATGACACTGGCTCTTCCAACAGTTGTGAGTTCCCTCGTGATGGTATTTTACAGTCTGGCCGACACATATTTTGTGGGAATGCTGGACAACTCCATTGAAAACTCCGCAGTAACGCTGGCCGCACCCGTAATGCTGGCATTTAACGCCATCAACAACCTCTTTGGAGTGGGGACCTCCAGCGTGATGAGCCGAGCACTTGGAAAAAAAGATTATGAAACGGTTTCTTCCAGTTCCGCTCTGGGATTCTATAGTTCCCTGCTTTTCGCAGCGCTCTTTTCCCTGTTTTACACGCTGTTCCACGCACCTTTTCTGAAAATTCTCGGAGCGGACGACAGTACGGTTCAAGGGGCCGCCGCATACCTGAAATGGACGGTTTCCTTTGGCGCGGTTCCCTCGTAGTGATAGCATATCTTGTGCGCTCTGAAGGATCCTCGCTGCATGCCGGCATCGGTACCATGAGCGGGTGCCTGCTCAACATTATCTTAGACCCGATCTTCATTCTGCCATGGGGATTGGGCATGGGAGCTGCAGGCGCAGGACTCGCCACATTTCTTTCAAACTGCGCCGCCTGCGGCTATTTCTTTCTCTTTCTTTTCGTCAGACGCGGAAAAACCTACGTATGCATCAATCCGACCAAACTCAAATTCCGAAAAAATATCCTTTTGGGGATTTGTGCCGTGGGCGTTCCCGCCGCCATTCAAAATCTTCTGAATGTCACCGGGATGACTGTGCTCAACAATTTCACCTCGTCCTTCGGCCCGGACGCTGTGGCGGCCATGGGAATCGCTCAAAAGATCAGCATGGTACCAGTGCAAATCGCGCTGGGATTTTCTCAGGGAATTATGCCGCTGGTGGGATATAACTTCGCTTCCCGAGATATTTCACGTATGAAAAAGACCATTCTTTTCGCCCTCAAAATCATCATTTCCTTTATGATTGTCATGACTGTTGGGTGCTGTCTCTGTTCACGGCCGCTCCTCCTGCTGTTTATGAAAAAACCGGAAGTGGTGGAATTCGGCGCGAAATTCCTGTGGGGACTCGGCCTTGCTATGCCCTTTCTCTGCGTGGACTTTCTCGGCGTGGGAGTATTTCAATCCTGCGGAATGGGCAAAAACGCCCTGTTTTTTGCACTGCTTCGAAAAATTGTTTTAGAAATCCCTGCTCTTTTTCTCCTAAACGCCCTTTTTCCCCTTTACGGCCTCGCCTATGCACAACTCACAGCTGAAATTTTCCTGTCTGTCGCCGCGGTTCTGGTGCTGCGACGTCTTGTTCGGAGGCTTGAAAAAACCGACCAAGGGAATAGGACAGACGATTCTCCGAGCCCGCCGTCCTCAACACCCCCGAACCGTCAACCTTCTACGCCACAGTGAAAAAGTTTACCGGAAATTTGAAAATATTTTCTTATTTGAATGTTTCAATGAAACACAACAAAAAAACTTTTCAGCAGGAAAGGATTGGCAAATTCCATAAGGTATTTTATAGTTTACCCAAATAGTTTTATTTTAAAATAAAAATAAATTCTTCATTAAAGACTGTATAAGTGGACTATATCTATGTGATTCCCGAAAAGCGATGCTGCGGAATTGGAAAGAAACTTGCTGCGGCATATGCAGCCCGCGCTGCGAAAAACCATCTTTTGGCATACTGGAGCAATGCAAAAAATTTGATATCTCAAAAAACTGCTCTTGGCAGTGGATTTGAACAGATTCGTATTGTCCGAAAGTACATAGTAAAATAATTTATACTTTTTGTGTTTGACTATACTTACCAATATGCTTGTTTGGCGAGATGGGGTCGTTTGCGCACTGCTGAACGACAGCGGGCGGTTTGTGCTGTCCATTGACAAAAACCAAAGCGATACCATTGATATAGGCTGCCGGAAACTAAAAATTTACCCGGACAATCCGGAAGATATCCAAAGCGGGATCCACGCCGTCGGGCTGCAAATCATAGCGCGGCAGGAAAGGGAATTTGCCGTCATATACGTTGCTATAAAATACTCCCGATAAAACTCCGCACGGAATATCGGGAAATAAGAATCGCCTTTTGATATACTATAGGCAGACAAGGAGGGGAAGTATGGACTGGATCAATGGTTTGCAAAGGGCGATCGACTATATCGAAGACAATCTGACAGAAACGATTGATTACGAGAAAGTCGCTGCGCAAAGTTTTTCATCAAGTTGCCATTTTCAACGGGTGTTTCGTATTCTTTGCGGTTTTACCATCGGCGAGTATATCCGGAATCGCAGGTTATCGCTTGCAGGTACATTCAATAGCCCTTTATGCCGCCTGCGTTTTGTAGAAAAACAATTTCAATTTACAGATTCACTGCCCATATCCTCAACGAACAGTTTCTTGACAATCACAACCTGTGATGATAACATAGGGTCGTGATTCTTTTGGGACAATTACCATCCTTACGGCGTTTTACATTCACAGTACATGAAGAATGGAGACAGAAGCGTTTATGAAAAACAAAAAACATTCGTCAGACTCTCCCCGGCACATTGCGATCAACACGTTTTTCATGCTGAAAATCGCATGGAAGATCGCGCCCGAGGTTCTCCTTTCGAATTTCATTTCCAACATTATCGGAAGCGTTCTGTCATTTTTGCTGAACGTCTGGTTGCTCCGTCAGATTGTCAACGGATTTCAGACGGGCGTAAGTATGTTCCGACTGCTTGTGCTCATTGTCGCGTTAAACGGTGCGAATTTGATCTACGATCTTCTTTGCGAAGCCTACTATCAGATACGCAGCCCCGTTTTAAATATCAAAATCAACGAACACCTGCAAAAGATGATTATCAAAAAAAGCAGTGAGGTGGAACTTTCCTGTTATGAGGACAAGGTATTCTTTGATAAATTTATCAAAGCCGCGAGCGATCTAAATAACAGATTCTGGAAGGTAACCTTCTCCGTCACCGGCTTTGTTTCCTTTATTTTGTCCCTGTCGCTGAATTCGCTGTTTGTTTTGACCATCGATCCTTTGCTCTTTCTGTTCGCCATATTTCCCGCCATCGCCACGCTCCTGTTGAGAAAAAAACGGAATTCTGTGCAGCACGAATACGACATGAAAAAGCAGGAGGAAGACCGCCAGCGCAAGTACTCCAAACGCGCGTTCTATCTCAACGATTTCGCAAAGGAAATGCGCCTGACCAACATCTATCGCGTGCTGTTCAAACGCTTTAACGGGTCGGTGAAAAACATCATCGCGTACATTCAAAAATACGGTTTCAAACTTGCGGTGATCGACTACATAATAGAGATATCGTGCAGCGTCGTGTCCGAGATGGGCGCGATGCTCTACGCTGTGTACCGCACATTCATTTCAGGTACCATGCTCTACGGTGATTGCCTGGTGGTGGTAAACTCCATTTCCAATCTTACATACATTTTCTCATATTTCACGAACAGACTGACCGAATTCCACGAAAATTCCCTGTATGTGGATACCATCAAAGAGTACCTTGACTATGAACCGAAAATCAAGGGCGGAGAAATTTTGGCGCCTGACAGAGGTACGCTGGAATTAAAACATGTTTCCTTTCGGTATGCCGGACAGAGGGACGAGGTTCTTCATGACGTGAATCTCAAAATCCGTCACGGCGAAAAGATCGCTCTGGTCGGTCACAACGGCGCGGGAAAATCCACGCTTGTCAAACTCCTGCTCCGCCTGTACGATCCGACAGAGGGGGAGATTCTCTACGACGGCGAGAATATCAAAAACTACAAACTCACCGGCGACGGCGGATACCGCGAACGCTTCGGAACGGTGTTTCAGGATTTTAAACTTTTTTCTTTGTCGGTTGCCGAAAATGTGACGCTCAGAAAACTTCGCGACGGTGACAGAACGCTCGTGGCATCGGCCCTTCAGGACAGCGGCGTTTACGACAAGATCGAGAATTTTGACAGAGGAATCGACACCGTCCTCACCCGCGAATTTGACGACAAAGGAGTTATACTCTCGGGCGGTGAGGGACAAAAGGTCGCTATCGCGCGGGCGTTTGCCAAAGATTCCGAAATCGTTATTCTCGACGAACCGTCTTCAGCCCTCGATCCTATCGCCGAGTACAAAATGTATGAGAGCATGATGCGGATAACAAAAAATCGTTCGGTTGTATTCATCTCGCACCGCCTTTCCTCAGCCGTTCTCGCGGACAGGATCTATCTTTTGAATGGCGGAAGGGTGATTGAAGAAGGTTCCCACAAGGAATTGATGGAAATGAACGGAAAATACGCTGAAATGTTCAGATTGCAGGCAAAAAACTATCTGGATAAGGAGGAGGTGCGTGCATGAAAACAAAGAGAAATACGGAAAAACGGCAGAACCCAAAAGAACGCCAGTCTCTTTCCCGGATGATCAAAAACAACTTCTATATGCTCCGTTTTGCGGCAAAGTATACGCCCTCCTATATCTTCGGGGCAATGGTCGAGGGCGTAGTATGGGGAATAATTCACTCCTTCACCAGCGTCATTTTCGTGAAGATGCTCTTTGACCGGATCGGTGAGGGAAATTTCGGCGGAGCTGCTCGCGTGATCGGATTGATGGCTTCTTTTGCTCTTATCACAAAATTTTTTCACCACTGGTATTGGAAAATTTTCAATCCGAAAATTCGACAAACTCTGCATTTGAAGATGCAGGAAACACTCTTTGAAAAAGCAATGTCTTTGGACTTGTCCTGCTATGACAATCCCACCTTCTACAATGACTTTGTCTGGGCAATCAACGCCAGCGACGATCAAGTTTCGGGAATTCTTTTTGACATAGGCAAACTGATCAACCGAATTATTGCCACATTTACCATTATCGGCGTGCTTTTGAGCATCGAACCTGGAATCGTTTTTACCATACTTGTCTTTGTGGGCCTGTCCGCGGTGATCAACCGCCTACGGCAAAAGACAATTTTCAAAAGCCATGAAGAGATGCTTCCGGAAGAACGGAAGGCGAACTATGTGAAACGCGTCTACGCTTTGCCCGACTACGCCAAAGAACTGCGGACGAGCCACGCAGGGGAAGTACTCGTCGAGGACTATGAAGAGACCATGGCCAAACAGCGAACAATTACAAAACGCTACGGGAAAAAAATGTTTGCCCTGAATTTTACTCAAAATCTGCTTTCAGATGGCGCGTTAAGCACCGGAATCATGGTACTTTTGGTTTACCGCCTTTTCAACGGCGCCATTCTGTTAGGGGATTTTGCGGCAGCCAACAACGCCGTTTGGAAACTCTACTGGGGGATCAACAATCTGATAGAATACCTGATGAAATTCCCCGAGCACAGTCTTTATGCCGAAAAATTCCGAAAATTTATGGAGTATGAACCCAAAGTCGTTGGCGGAGAAAAACCTGTTCCGAAAATCGAGGAAATTACCTTTCGGAATGTTTCGTTCAAATACGACGGCTCCGACGGGGATTCGTTGAAAAATATCGCCCTCACCCTGAAAAAAGGGGAAAAAATTGCTATCGTCGGATACAACGGCGCTGGAAAATCCACCTTCATCAAACTCCTTATGCACCTCTACGACCCTACCGAGGGCGAGATACTCATAAACGGCGTCGATCTGAAAGAATTGGATATGAAGCAATATCGCCAAAAAATTGCAGCGGCGTTTCAGGACTATCAGATCTTCGCTTCCTCCATCGCTGAAAATGTCATTGCCGACGTGTATACCGAAGATCAGAGCGAACGCGTTTTGAGTGCCCTTCACAAGGCTACATTCGACGAAAAATTGAAGACCCTTGAAAAGGGGATCGACACGCCGCTGACACGGGAATTTTCGGACAATGGGGTGAATCTCTCGGGAGGAGAGGCACAAAAAATCGCCATCGCCAGAACTTTCGCGCAGGAAAGCGAAATCATTGTCATGGACGAGCCGTCTTCCGCCCTTGATCCCATCGCGGAATATGAACTGAATCAAACAATCCTGAACTATGCAGAAAACAAAACCATCATTTTCATCAGTCACAGGCTGTCCACCACAAGAATGGCAGACAGAATCTTCATGTTCTCCAACGGTGAACTGACCGAAGAGGGCACCCATGAGGAACTGATGGCCAAAGACGGCGCATACGCCGAGATGTTCCGCCTTCAGGCAAAAAAATATCGGGGATAGAAGAAATGGCCGGGCGTCGCCAAAAAATTACGATATACTGCAAAGTTAAAACCTACCCGCAGTCTTTCTTGGGAAAACTTTTTAAACAACAGCCCCCAGTTCTCGATTTCGCCGCATCGATTTTTCCCGCTGCAGTGGAAATACCGTCGACCGTTTAACTGAAATGACACTTGAAAAAATGGGCGATCTTCATATTTTGAATCCTTTTATGGACAAAAAAGTTCTTGACGCCATCGCGCCGGCAGCATGAATCTGCAAAATACCGCCGCTCTTCCCGTCTGCGGGGAGAGCGTTCTCTTTTATCAGGCTTTACTTACTAGACCGTTTCGTATATAATCAATCGTGTAAAGCGCTTTACTGAAAACATAAAAAGAGAAACAGGAGTGAAAATACATATGAAACTGTATCTTTCCCAAAACATAAAACAACTGCGTGTGCAAAGTGGAATGACGCAGGAGCAACTTGCCGACCGTGTCGGGTTTTCGCATAAGGCGGTAAGCCGCTGGGAAAACGGCATATCATATCCGGACATTGAAACGCTGCCCGTGCTTGCGGAAATCTTCGGGGTAACGCTTGACGAACTGCTCGGCGCAACCCACGAGAGAGAAAAGGAGGACAAAAACGAATACTATGAACGCCTCTCACACACAGCGCAGGAGGATGAATACACCGAAATACTCTGCGAAATGCGTAAAAAGTATCCCCACGATGCCGGGGTACTTTCCACCTATCAACGTTGGCTTCACCGAACGCACGCACCCGTTTCGGAAATTCGCAGGGCGACACAGGAACTGCTCGCCTTGGATGAAAAAACCTTTTGCCGTGAAGCAAAGCTGGAGGCCGCCGCACGGCTTTATGACGCAGAGGAGGAAGACAAGACTGACGCGGTACTCTCGAATTTTCCCGAAAATCCCCTTTTCGATCGGCGGTACCTCTCGATGAGCCGACATTCCTATCGCGGGGAGTGGAAAAAATATGACCTGTCCCGCGAGGCCTACCTGCTTTACGGACTTGGAATATTTTTAATGTCAGACGTTCTGTCATGCCGACGCTGCGCTCATGACGAAAGTAAAGGAGAGGCCAAACGAACAGCGTCCATAGAAGAAACCCGCTTGGATGTCATCAATACACTGACAAAGACGCTGGGACAAAATCCTGTTTCGGGCGATGGGGAACCTGATCTATGGTTTTCTTACAGGATACACTCGGGACTGCGCCTTTCCTGCGCATTGGCCGGACTCGGAAAAACCGATGAATCACTGGGTATTCTTGAGGACGTCGCACAACTTTTCCAACGCTTCTGGAGTATACCGGAGGGAACCGAACTGTCTTTTCGCACTGAAGCCCTGCCTACCGTCAGACTGTATCCGGTGTTTTTTTCCACTTCCTTCAACGGTGATTATTTCGAGCGCGAGAAAAAACACATCGCCTGCAGTCTGGACGGATTCACCGGAACGTACGGCAATGTTTCTAAGGAATCACTTGATGTATTTTTTGCCGCGGATGTAGTGGACAATATATTATACGCGGACAGTTTTCTGACCTTTGACCGCGGCGAGGGGTGGGAGTGGTTCGACAGTGTACGAAAGAGCAAACGGTATAAATCGTGCGTTGAAAAAATGAAAGAAAGCTGCCGTTTCTCGAATTTCCCGCATCTCTTACGCGCCACATGAACACGCGCCGTCACAGCGAACCTTCTGAAAATTTCCTCCCAGAATTTTTTGAAAACTTTTCCTAAGGCATTCCGGTCTTTAAAATCTAACCTTTCGCACCTTTTGCAATGCTATCCACATATCGGTGCATCTCTTCTCTTGAGTTCACCGAATGCGTCCCTCTGATCACCCGCTTTTTTTGTTCTTCGTCGAATGTTGAGAATTTTTCCATTGCCTGAGGATTTTGCGCCAACGCCATGGAAAATCCAATCGGCATTTCGTAATCTTTCATTTTGGGATTCCTCTCTTTTCGTTTTTGATTTTTCGTTCCTTTGATATTTCTATTTCGCACGGTTTTTCGTGAAATGACAAAAAATACCCGTTTACGCAGGACACAGGGAATAAAGGAAAAAATATCGTCCAACCTTTGCGGGCACCGTCCTTTAAAAAACCAGTAGTTTTTCGCCCACGATCCTGCAAAAGTAGTTTTTCGCCCGCGATCCTGCAAAAATAGTATGCACGCCGACACTTACAATGCATACCTTCCAAATTCTCACACGAAATCGTCGCGCAAGACAGAAAAAACAGGATCGAACATTTGTTCTTTATCGCAGAAAAAGGGTATCCCATATAAACCTCAAAAAAACTGCCGCACGTCTGAAAAACGAGGCGTGCGACTGATCGCAATTCATTAGACCCGTATAAACCGAGAGCGCGAAGCAAAAAATAAAAAAGAACAAAAAAAGAAAGAGGGGAATAGAATTTGAGCAACCGACTGGCCAGTGAAACAAGTCCGTATCTTTTACAGCACAAAGAAAATCCGGTTCATTGGTATCCCTGGTGTGACGAGGCTTTCGAGCGTGCAAAAGAGGAGGATAAACCGATCTTTTTGAGCATCGGATACAGCGCCTGCCACTGGTGCCATGTCATCGCACGCGAAAGTTTTGAGGATCGGGAAATTGCTGAACTGCTCAACCAATACTTTATATCCGTTAAAGTGGACAGAGAGGAACGGCCCGACATTGACAGCGTATACATGACGGTATGCCAGGCGTACACAGGGAGCGGCGGTTGGCCCCTCAGCATTTTTATGACGTGGGAACAGAAGCCATTTTTCGCCGGTACCTATTTTCCAAAAACATCACGCGACGGTATGATCGGTCTGAAAGAACTGCTTGAAGCGATTCATGAAAGATGGAAAAACGACCGCACTTCCCTGCTCTTGCAATCCGACAGGATTGTGGATACACTGCGAAAATCGGAGCAACCGACGGTTAAAACCTCATACACCGAACTTATTCGCCGCGGTGTGCGTCAATTCGGACGCACATATGATGCTCAATATGGCGGATTTGGCCGCGCACCCAAATTTCCAACGGCGCACAATCTGATCTTTCTGCTCGAATATTTCAAACGCACCGGGGACGCCTTCTGTCTTCGTATGGCCGAACACACCCTCACGCAGATGTACCGCGGTGGACTCTTCGATCATATCGGATTCGGTTTTTATCGGTATTCTACCGACAAAAAATTTCTCGTTCCCCACTTTGAAAAAATGCTATACGACAACGCGCTTCTGATTCTCGCCCTTTGCCAAGCCCACACTGTGACGGGAAAAACGCTGTATCTTGAAGTCGCACGAAAAACTGCGAAATACGTTCTTGAGAAAATGACGTCTCCTGAAGGCGGTTTTTACAGTTCGCAGGACGCGGACAGCGAAGGGGATGAGGGAAAATTCTATCTGCTTACCCCACAGGAAACCGTGGAAATACTGGGACAGGAAGAGGGGAAAAATTTCAACCGTCATTTTGACATCGGCAGCGAGGGAAATTTTAGGGGAAAAAACATTCCCAATCTTCTGAAAAGCGACATTTCAGACCAATCCTTCGACATGGTTCTCCCAGTTATTGATAGTTATCGTCAGAAACGGTTTTCTCTTCGCCGCGACGAAAAAATTCTGACCTCCTGGAACGGCCTGATGATTGCGGCCTTGTGCATGTTGTATCTGACGAGCAAAGAAGAAAAATATCTGACGGCCGCTGAAAACGCCAATGGATTTATAGAAAAGAATCTCTGTATAGAGGATACCCTATTTACGGCATTTTGTATGGGAAAACGGGGTGCCTTCGGATTTCTTGACGATTACGCCGCCTATATTTTCGCCCAACTTTCACTCTACAGAGCAACCGGGGAATGCCGGTATCTCCAGCGGGCTCAAAAACTGTGCGATAAAGCGGATCTTGAGTTCGGCGACAGGGACGGCAGCAAAGAAAGCGACGCAGCAGACGGTCTTGACAGGGGAATTCAAAATGCGGCGGATCAAGGAGGCTTCTATTTCTACGGGAGAAACCATCAAAAATTGATCCTGCATCCTAAGGAGATCTATGATGGCGCCATGCCCAGCGGAAACTCTCTGATGGCGTACAATCTTGTAAGATTGGCACACATCACCGAGGAGAGACGCTATCAACTTTTGGCAGAATGTCAGTTGAATTTCCTTGCGAAACATGCAGCAGGCCACCCCTCCGGACACGCTATGTTTCTGACTGCGCTTTTGGAATACACCGAACCTCCTGAAAAGGTAACCGCGGTGCCAGACAGACAAACACACATCCGTGATCTGCCCGTCCTTCTTCCACCGGAAGCAATCGCCGTTTTTCTCGAAGAGGCTACCGAGAAGTATCCTCTCAAAAACCAGAAGACCACTTTCTACGTGTGTCGAAATCACAGTTGTCTGCCGCCGGTTAACGACTTGCATGAACTGACCTGAGAATGCACACACTTCACTTTGGGAAAAAGAAACGCCGTGCCGTCATCCAAACGGTTGTTGGCAGTCCAAACGCCTTGTAAAAATGAACCTGCACACGGTGTTTCTCAAACCTGATTGATTCAACCGTTCCACCGATTTCACCGGCGCCGCGCTCCTATCTCGATTCCATCTGAATCTCCTTTCGGCAAAGCAGCGGTTCAATAATTGATCAAACGGCACAAAACACACAGTATACAAACAAGAAAGGTACGCTATAAATATGTCAGACGGTAGTAATACGCAAAAAAGCGCAAAAAAAGAAAAACCTTTTAATGAGAAAAAGCACACAAAACCCGGGGAGATCAAGGGAAAAATTGAGATCTCCGATACACGGGAGCGTAGAGACGGTCCCGGAGGAAACTAAAACATTTTCAGCGTTTTCAACGTAAAAAGGCCGAAATTTCACAATATTCGGGCACTGTCCAGAATTTTTCAAAAAAGATTAGAATGAAATTGCAGTTTTGTTTTCCCATCCCCGAATTTAGGGGATGGGAAAACTTTGCGCGCTGAGCGTAAAGCGGCGCTATGCGCGAATCAGGCGGAGAGACTCTCGACTTCGTCAGGATGTTTCATGCAAAGACAGCGCTTATATGCCCCCCATTCCTTACCGGAAATGTCCCGCAGTCGCGCACACACGAGCATCAGCGCCAATTTACCGTCGGGAAATGCGTCGACAACGCGCGTCTGACGGCGGATCTTGCGGCTTAGCCGTTCAATCACATTGTTTGTGCGGATTTTGAACCAATGCCGCGACCAATGCTGCGACGGCTTGTGATATAGAATGAAGTGCAATGAAAAAAGTCAGTTTATTTTGCTGCAATGCACAGTACATAGACAAATATACAGGCGAAATTCACCGCGGCGGTGCCGCGCTCATGATTAGACCAAATCTGAAACCCGATTCTGTAATTATACAGAGTATTTTACCGTTCGAATCACTTCCCTTTTCATGCGTATTTTTCAAAAATTTCTTTGATCAGTTTGTCATTCTTAAATACAATCTCAACATTCTCCTTATCGAACACATACACTGCTTCTATAAATGTCACCGCCATTTCACGGGTCAGTTTGTTCATAGAGAGAAATTTTTTTGCAGATCGAATCATTTCAGAGAGTATACCGAAAAATCCATTTTCCTCCTCTGCCCCGATTTTTTGCTTCGCCATGCTGTGTTCAATACGCCCGATTTCAGCGTCAAGTTCCCGCTTTTTTCCGATGTATGCTTCCCGTGTTATCACATCGCCGGCGTATGCTTCATATTGACGAATTTTGTCCTCCCGAAGTTTCTCTATGTCTCCTTCCATACGCTTCAGCTCGGTTTTCGTAAAATTGATTTTTTCCCGTTCCTGTTTTGCAAATTTTTCGCCGCGTTCCGTGAGCAATGCAAACAGAAGTCTCAGGGAATAAAAAACCCGTCCTTCAATCAGTTTCATAGAATAGTTTTCCTTACAGCACCTAGAGTGCCTGCCGATCCGTCTGCCGTGACTGCAAGAGAAGGTTTCTTCATATCCCGCTCCTTCGTATTGCAGGCACAAACCGCAATTACCGCACCTTGCCATTCCCTTCAGCAGATATATCTGCTCCCTTCGGTATTCGGTTTTTTTCCTACAGTTGATCGCCCTCTGTGCCCGCTCAAATTCGTCCTTTGTCACAATCGCTTCATTTACACCGTCAACCACCGTCCATGAATCTGTTGGCTGTACTCTTACCCTTTTGCTCCCGACACAAAAATTTTTTCTTCTGCCCATAACCAAAGCGCCCGTATACTCATACCGTTTTAAAACGATCGCCACCTTCGCGTTGTCCCATAAACGTTCCGAAACCTTTGTTTTCAAATCTCCCAATTTCCAAAGTTTGTGCGTTTGATTGTATACCCAGGGAGTGGGATACCCTTTTTCGTTCAGACAACTCGCAATCTGCGACGTTTTCAGTCCCTCCGCCGCCTTGTCAAATATGATGCGGACAATGGCTGCCGCGTCCGTATCGATCCGCCACTTACCTTTGTTTTCCGCGTCTTTCAAATATCCAAAGGGTACGCTGCCAGATGTATTCACCCCATTGCGCCATCTGGTCAGATTGGCGCTTTTCAACTTTCTGGATAGATCCCTGCTGTACATAGTGTTGATCAGATTGCTGATTGCCACGTCAAATCCCATCAATGCGTTTGTACATTTATCGCTGTCATAGTGATTATTCACGGCAATGAACCGTATGCCAAGTAGAGGAAATATCTGCTCGATATAATCTCCCGCGACAATATAATCTCGCCCCAGTCTTGACAGATCCTTCACCAGAATACTGTCAATCAATTTCTTTTTTGCATCCTCGATCATTCTTTGAAACGACGGTCTTTCAAAGTTCGTACCGGAAAATCCGTCGTCTACATACTCAAATATTTTGCCTTTCAAATCATTTCTTGCCTTTACGTAATTTTGCAGAAGCAACCTTTGATTTTCAATACTGTTGCTCTCATTTTTACCGTCAACGCCGAGATCGCCATCCGACTCAGAGAGTCTCATATAAAACGCTATATTCATTGCGTATCCTCGCTTTGTTTCCATTTCTCAGAGTATTCCTGTAACAACAGATGATCAAATACATCCCCGCATTTCAGTTCAAGTTCAATCGTCCCGTCATCGCCGATCAGGATTCTACCGACAAGTTTTTTTACAAGGTTTTCGTCAAATTCGGTTACATTCAAATACCGTTCGATATCTTCCGAAAATTTTTTATGCCGTTCCACCGCTTTTTCTATTTCCTCAAGCCGTTTTTCCATCTTTTCGCGGCGTGCTTTTGCTTCAAGTTCGGCGACTGCCAAACGTTCTCCGATTTGCCGATACTCCTTTTCGTCCAAAAGTTTGTCGGCAAAATCCGCATGGGCCTTTAGCCGCTTATTCTGATATTCTTTCTCGTTCTCTGTTAAACGGGTGATGTTTTTTTTGACATTGGCAACCGCGACATTGCTGACCGCTCCAGACCGAACAGTTGACAAAAGGCGGCCGCGGTCAACGGTCGCCTGTATTAAAAGGCGCAATTGATCCATAACCATAATCTTCAGATAATTTTGCTGTATTTTCTTATTCCTGCATTTTGCGAACTCCTTGCTGCACCGACAGCGGTAATACCCAAATGAAATATCGTCGTAACCCCTGTGATGAGAACCTCTGCAAAAATTCATTCTTCCACCGCAATCGGCACAATACACCATTTTGGGAAAGCAGTCCGGTATCCGCATCCGAACGTCGCGCCTGACTGCCAACCGTTCTTCCATCTCAATTTTATTCTGAACAACGATTCCTTCGATTTTTCGATAATCCTCCATTGTAATGTACGGCTCATGAAAATCCGGAAAGTATAACCACTCTTTACGGGGCATTGGAGTATGACCGATTCCTCTGTAAAGGGATACTTTGCTTTTACCCATCACGTGAAATCCGGCATAAACCGGATTGTACAGAATCTTTTTTACGGCGCTGTCGGTCCATGTCCCCCCGTCTCTGCGCCCGTCATACTTGCCCGGCGCCGGCGCGCCGATCAGATTCAACCTGTTCGCAATTTCGATGCGGGAGACATCCTGTAAGGCCCACGCAAACAGCATTCTCACGTATGGGGCTACATTCCCGTCAATTTCCAGACGCTCTTGTTCCCTTGAGAACCGATAGCCGTAGGGAGCATGAATGCCCATAACCCGCGCTGTTTTTTTGCACATTTCGCGGAAAACTTCCTGTTTCTTTGAATAATCTTTTGCATATATCGTG
>CANQNM010000045.1 GCA_947625265.1 uncultured Clostridia bacterium | reverse complement strand
GTACCGGTCAGACCGAAGAGAATGTTCTTCTCTTCGCCGGTTTCTATGCACTTTTTCGCCTCTTCTATCGCGACGTAGATGGCGTGGCTGCTTTCGGGCGCGGGAAGGATTCCTTCACATTTTAGGAAAACCGAAGCGGCGCCGAAAACGTCTGTTTGCTTTGCAGAGGTGGCTTCCATGTAGCCGTCATGGTAGAGCTGCGAGAGGATGGAGGACATGCCGTGGTAGCGCAGTCCGCCCGCGTGGTTGGGCGCGGGGATGAAGCCAGACCCCAGAGTGTACATTTTTGCAAGGGGACATACCATACCGGTGTCACAAAAATCGTAGGCGAATTTTCCTCTGGTGAGGCTGGGGCAGGAGGCCGGCTCCACAGCGATGACACGGTAATCCTGTTCTCCCCGGAGTTTCTCGCCCATGAAGGGAGCGATCAGTCCGCCCAGATTCGAACCGCCGCCGGCGCAGCCGATGATGACGTCGGGTTTTACGCCGTATTTGTCCAGCGCCGTCTTTGTTTCAAGACCGATGATCGACTGGTGCAGCAGCACTTGATTGAGCACTGAACCCAGCACATACCGGTATCCTTCGGAGGAAACCGCAACTTCCACGGCCTCGGAGATGGCACAGCCCAGAGAACCCGTACTGTTTGGAAAGCGTTCGTTCATACTTCTGCCAACGTTTGTGGTCATAGAGGGAGAGGGTGTGACAGAGGCGCCGTAGGTGCGCATCACCTCGCGGCGGAACGGCTTTTGTTCATAGGAGCATTTCACCATGAACACTTTGCAGTCCAGCCCCAGATAGGCGCACGCCATGGAAAGGGCGGTTCCCCACTGGCCTGCTCCCGTTTCGGTGGTCACGCCCTTCAGGCCCTGATTTTTCGCATAGTACGCCTGCGCGATGGCGGAGTTCAGTTTATGGGAACCGGAGGTATTGTTGCCCTCGAATTTGTAGTAAATGTGTGCGGGCGTGCCCAACTTTTTCTCCAGTTCGTAGGCGCGCACCACAGGCGACGGTCTGTACATCTTGTAAAAGGTCCGGATCTCATCGGGAATGGGAATATAGGGGGTATCGTTGTCCAACTCCTGCTTTACCAGTTCCTCGCAGAAGACCTGACTCAGTTCTTCGAATGACATCTTCTCATGGGTGCCGGGATTGATGAGCGGCGCCGGCTTATTCTTCATGTCCGCCCGGATGTTATACCATTCCTTGGGCATCTCCTCTTCGGTCAGATAAATTTTGTAGGGAATTTCTTTCTTTGCCATGACGGCCTCCTTTCTGGGACAGAGCAAACAAAAAAGGCTCCGTCCACTGCAAAAAATGTTTTTTGCCGGGACAAGAGCATAACTCCTGCGGTGCCACCCTGCTTGATGAAATTTTCATCCACTCTGCATGCAAACACATGCCGTCTTTGATAACGGAGGAAACTCCGGCGCGCCTACTCTGAAGGGGTTTGCAAATATCCGTTGTACAGGAATTCTTTTGACGCTTTGACACCGTCCACAGACGGCTCCTTTGAACGTCGCGACGTCCCTTTCCAACGGCCTTTCAAACGCCTTCCCTTCGGGTTGCCCTCAAAAGACCATTCATCCGAATCCTTCGTGTGGCGCTTCCACCGTCCGCCGCTCGCTGTCCGTCGGAACTTCGGACTACTCTTCTTTCTCATCGGTTTACCCAATTATAACACAACCCGAGGATTTGTCAAGAGATTTGAAAAAGAAAATCAAAAAATTTTGAATTTTCTATAGTACAATATCAAACAGAACGCGGTGGAGAACTTCATGTACAATGAATTGGGTTTTGTGTACGTACAAACGGGAACGCACGGCGCAGTGGTGTGGCGGCTGCACGACGGGCGGGTGCATGAGCGCGCAGAACCGCCGATTCTTGCTGATTTTTCTTGAAAATCCATGGCTTTGAGGACGTGCAGACGACGATGTGCGCTCCTGCAGCCTCCTTCTTCCCTTTATCAGGATTGAAGCTGGGAATTTAAAAAATTCTTGACAAATTCCCTTGACAGATTCAAAAAAATAGTGTATGATTGTATCAGTATATAAGTACACGAGAGGGGGTGGTGTGCGTGCCATGGGATTTTAATTCATCAATTCCGATCTATCTGCAAATCGAATCGATGATCAAAGCGAGAATTTTCTCAGGGGAATACCCACCGGGCTCGCACATTCCAAGCGTGCGGGAGATCGCGCAGGAACTGGCAGTGAATCCGAACACGGTACAGAAAGCATTTAAAGATCTGGAGGACAGCAAACTGATCCTCACAATGCGCACGAGCGGCCGATTGGTGACTGAGGATATCCGTACAATCACGCAGGCCCGTCAAAAAGACGCTGACGGAAGCGTAAAAAGTTTTCTTTCTGAAATGGGAAAAATGGGATTTTCTCCTGAGGATGTTTTGGCGGCTTTGAAAGCGATCTGTGAAGAACGTCGGGAAAGCGGCGGGGTTTGTTAGACAAAATCCGCAGGCGTCCTTAGGAAAATTCTTAGGGCGGGTCTGTGCGCGAATCCTCTTTACCGGGAATTTTCCTTTGCCGGGCGCGTTTCCTTTGCCGCCCGGAGTTTGGCGGGTTTAAAAATTTTGTCTGAGATATGCACGTGAAAAACACGGCACAGATATTCGATATGACGGCGCCGCGACGGCGGGCCGCGGAAAGGATGGCGAACGATGAGTGAAAGTATTGTCAGCGCAAGAGAACTGACTAAGAAATACGGAAGTTTCTGCGCACTGGATCGCATGGATCTTGATCTGCCTTTGGGCAGAATTGTCGGGTTGCTCGGTCCCAACGGAAGCGGAAAAACCACGCTTTTAAAACTTCTTGCGGGACTGTTGACCAAAACTTCCGGGGAGGTGCTGGTAGACGGAATGGAACCGGGCGTAAAAACGAAGGCGTTGGTGTCCTATCTTCCGGAACGCACCTATTTCGGTTCTTACATGAGCATAGAGGAATGTGCGGACTATTTTTCCGATTTCTATGCGGACTTTGACAGACAGTTGGCCTATGATATGCTGGGAACTCTGCGCATTCCCCTGAAGGCGAAGTTCAGAACGCTCTCGAAAGGTTCAAGGGAGAAGGTACAGTTGGTGTTGGTGATGGCGCGCAGGGCAAAACTGTATCTTCTGGACGAACCCATTGGCGGCGTAGATCCCGCTGCCAGGGACTATATTCTGAAAACCATTATCGGCAACTACAACCCGGGGGCCACGGTTCTTCTCTCCACCCACCTGATTTCCGACATTGAACCGATCCTTGACGACTTCATCTTCCTGAAAGAAGGAAGGGTGGTTTGTGCGGGCGTTGCGGACGAGGTGCGGGAGGCGCAGGGAAAATCCCTTGACGAACTGTTCAGGGAGGTGTTCAAATGTTTCTGAAACTCTTTAAATACGATTTTAAAAGAACGCGGTTTTACGGACTGCTTATCCTTGCGGTGATTCTGGTATTCGGCGCGGCATTGGCGGCGGATATTGCGCTGTTTTCTCACGCTGTGGGCAGAGATACCGGCGTGGCGACGGAACTGCTTTTCATCGGCGCAGTTCTTTTCATGCAGTTTCTTCTGATCGCTCTGGTGGTTCTCTTCTTCGCGATTCCTGTTTTGATCACGGTGCAGTTCTATAAAAACATCGCGTCGGACGAAGGATACCTGACCTTCACCCTGCCGGTGTCGGTGGAGAAAATTCTTCTCTCAAAACTTCTCAACGCCTTCATATGGACGGTTCTCGAGATGTGCGCGCTGGGGATCTGTCTGGGGATGAGTTTTGGTATGTTGGAGATGAACACAGGAATTATCTGGTCCATTCTTCCCAAGGATCTGTGGGTGCTTCTTGTCGTCGGTCTGTACATTGTGGAATTCATAATGAGTACCATGTTTCAATACCTTTTGAATTTCACGGGAATTGTGATCGGCTCGGTTGTGGCAAGAAAGCACAAGGCGCTGTCGTCCTTAGGATTCATTGTCGGAATCGACGCCCTGCTCAACCTCGTGACCGGCGCGCTCTACTTCGGATTCATGGTGATGGCGATGTTCGGCTCCGAGACGGGTTGGTTCCTTTCCGAAGCGGGAACGCTCACCGTTATGCTGATCTTCGGATTGGTTTTGCTGCTCATTTATGCTGCCGCGGCGGTCGGTATGTGGTTTTTAAGCCGTTTCCTGCTCAAAAAGAAACTCAATCTGGCGTAAAGTTGTTTTTCGCGCGAGGATGGATTTTCCGTATGAACCGTAGGCACAGACAGGCCCGATTGGGACTCTGCCCCCAATCTCATTTTCGCAGTATATGATGAGAAATCCGGCGCGCGTCTTCGCCGCAGGATTGGCGCAGCGATGCCTTAAAAATCTTCAAAAGTCTCAAAGAAAAGAATTTACAGGGGCGCGTCCCCCAAAGCAACGTCCTGGTTTTCTGATAAAAACGCATAAAAAACGCGAGAGTGCGAAAGTGAAGAGGTGTATACGGCATGAAAGAGTGGAATTTTTACACGTCCAAGGAACTGAAAGCAAAGGGATGGTTACGCCGCCAACTGGAAATTCAGGCAGAGGGGCTGAACGGAAACCTTGACAGGGTCTGGCCGGATGTGCAGAACAGCGCATGGATCGGCGGCGACAGGGAAGGATGGGAGCGGGTGCCCTATTGGTTGGACGGCTTTATTCCGTTGGCATATTTGCTGGAAGACGTGGAGATGATCGGCAGAGCCAAAAAATATATAGATGCCATTGTCAGCGCGCAGCAGGAAGACGGTTGGATCTGTCCTTGCGACCGGGAGCAAAGAAAAGACTACGACACTTGGGCTGTTTTGTTGATTGCGAAGGTACTGACCGTATACTGTCAGTGTTCGGGGGACGAAAGAATTCCCGAGGTACTGTACAGGGTGCTGAAAAATTATTACGAACTCCTTCGTTCGGGAGAAATTCATCTGTTCGGATGGGGAAAATTCCGGTGGTATGAGGGCATGATTGCCATTGAATTTGTCAACAGTCTGTACAAGGAGGAGTGGCTGTTGGACCTGGCGGCTCTTCTGCGGGCGCAGGGTGCAAATTATGAGGAGTTCACCGAACTGTGGAAACGGCCGCTGAACCGCTGGCGGCTTGAAACCCACATCGTCAATCTTGCGATGATGCTGAAATACGAAGCGGTGAGTTGTGATCTGTTGGGGGAAAACTATACGGACGCCGCCGAGAGGCTGCATGAAATATTCTTGACAGATACAACGGAACGCCCGTGGGGACTTTTACCGGCGACGAATGTCTGTCGGGGCTCAGCCCCATTCAGGGGACCGAACTGTGCGCCGTGGTGGAACAGATGTATTCCTATGAATTGCTGTATGCTTACACAGGAGACGAGAAGTGGGCGCGGCGGCTGGAGTCGGTTGCCTTTAACGCGCTGCCGGCGACGGTGAGCGACGACATGTGGGCGCATCAATATGTGCAGATGAGCAACCAGATCGCCTGTCGGAAATTTCCCGGGAAATCTCTGTTCAGAACCAACGGATCGGAGGCGCATCTTTTTGGCTTGGAACCCAATTACGGCTGCTGTACGGCCAATTTTGGTCAGGGCTGGCCGAAGTTGGCGCTGTCGGCGTTCATGTATCGGGACAATACTATTATAAACGGCATTCCCGTGCCCAGTGAACTTCAAACCGGGGACGTTCATATTGTCCTGAAAACCGACTATCCCTTTGAAAATCGGTTTACCTATATCGTTGAGGCGAAACGGGACGTCACCTTTGTCATTCGAATCCCTGCGTTTGCCGAGAATCTGACGGTCAACGGAACGGCCCGCGAAAAAAGCGGAACTCTTTGCTTTGAAATCGGGGCGGGAGCGCGTGAGCAAATCGAACTTCGGTATGACGCAGTCGTGCGGATGTGTCAAAGACCCTATGACTTACAGAGCGTCGTGTGGGGACCGCTGGTGTTCTCTCTTCCCATAGAATATGAGAAAGTGAAGCGGGAGTATGAAAAAGACGGGGTAAAAAGGGAATTCCCTTACTGTGACTACGAATATATCCCCCTGTCGGATTGGAACTATGCCTATTGTGCGGGAGAACCCATGGCAAGAGAGTTTAGGGGAGTGGGCAGTATCCCCTTCTCAAGCGACCACCCGCCAGTGGTGATCCAAACAAGGGCGCGGAGGATCCATTGGGGACTGGAAGACGGCTATGAGACTGTCTGCGCGAAAACGCCCTGCGACGCCACGCCTGTCTCTGCGCCCGAAGAAGTCGTCCTGTATCCCTACGGCTGCGCCAAACTCCGGATGACCGAACTGCCTCTTGTCGGCAATTCCGATGAGTCTTTGTGCGGGAAACCCACCGGAGCCGCCGACGATTGATCAAAGATGAAAAGGTTCGAAGGGTACGTTTGAAGATTCAAATACAGACGCGTTCTTTGTTCATTTGTACAGGAGAGCAAGAGAATGAAAATCTATAATGCACTTCACAAATTTATTTCAAACAAACTGGGAGATGATTTTGAAAAAAATTTTGAGCAGGCGCTGGGAAAAGAACTGGGACGGGAGCAGTCCTCAGAAGAACTGTGTCAGAATCTTTTGACAGAATTTCGGACGATCCTTTCTCATTTGCATATCTGCCGTCCGCACACGGTCAAAATAACGGAAAACGATCCGCACACATTGATCATAGACGGAAAAACTTATGAACTGGACGCCCTTTTTTCGCATAACGACTTACAGGCCTCCGAGTGCATGGCTGCTGTTGATGCGCTCTTTTGTGACTTGCGCAGGGTATCGACGAATATCCGTCAAGATATTTCTAACATAGAAAATACGCTTTGTGCCCAATGGTGTTGTGACAAATGAGGGCATTTACATTGGCCGCAGCGTCAAGAACCTGTGCCAAAATAGACGCACCCAAGAAAGGGGCTGCAGCAAACGCAAAAATGCTGCAGTCCCTTTATAGTTTTGTCTTCATTTTTCACTGCGGTTTCGGAGCAAAAGGCGAATCTACAACCTGTACCACCAATAGAAATTATCCTGATCATCACTTGAAATTATAATGTTGCCGCCGTAAACCCCAATTTTCATATAGAGAACGTGATCGTCACTATCTACTCCAACCAGTATTACTTGGCCTTCGGAGTTCCTCTCAAAACTTAATTTCAAGTAAGGCGAATCGAATATATTAAAATATTCAAGTACGCCGTTTTCAGATGCAGATAAAATAAATGTAAACAAACCCGAAGTAGGGCCGTAATTGAGCAAACACTGCTCTTCTTTTCCGTCACCGTCAATATCAAAGGTTACCATGTCTATGATGGGACTATACTGCGATGAGTCGACAACAGGGTTCTCCGACCAAAATAACTCATTTAACTTCTCACGATATACGTCATCAATGGTATAGGCATAACTCGAATGAGGCATTTGGATTGCGTTGATCGTCACCTTGTTTTTCGTAACTTTGCCATTTGAAATGTAGTAAGCTATGATTACTCTCATTTCATCAATGGAAGCCGGTGATTTGTTCAGACCCCATAGTTCCTCTTGCGTATATCCAAGGTTCTTACCTGCCAGCAGACCACAAGAGTACGAATTCTCCGCCATCTGCCAAATATATACCTCTAAACCTTTTGTCGTCGCAAGGTCAAAATACATTGGGAATTTGGCTTTGAGTTGTTCAACATCGGCTGAAGTAATGACTTTATTCAGATCGTCAACTCCGCCGATAACTGACTCGCTAACATTATAGTTAACTATATAAACTATAAAACTATAAACATCTTTTGCCGTTTCAGGGTCTATAACTTTATAACTGAGCGTTGGCTTTGTGCCATCGCTTACCCATACCGATGTGAAATCGGAATTGAATTGTATATGCAATCCTTTTGGATTTGAGTAAAGTATTGGATCGGCATCTTCCTTTGTTTGCAATATAATGGTATGACTGTTATCTCCATCTTCGTCACGATTGGGAGATATTTCTTCTTGAGATATTTTAATGTAGGAAAGGCCTCGTAAAAAATCTTTTCTGACAGTGCCCACCAAATGATAGTCTTCTCCATCTTCCACCCAAACCGTAACCGTTTTATCGGTTAATGAACTTAAGTTTAGATTTTCAATGTTTTTAAGTTTATCTGAAGTAGGGTTGGTCAAGAAACAAACAGCAGTCACAGCGCTTGCAATAATCGCAACTATGATGATCCAAAAAGCAGGTTTCTTGTAATTAAGCACAGATTTCACCCTGTCTTTTACACCTACCTCTCCGAAAGCCAATGGGCAAGCCGCAATTATTCGACGGTTTACACTGCAAGTCAGCAGTGCTTGGGAATAGTTTGCCCGTTGCTCTGTATTCATTTTTTCGACTACCTTTTCGTCACAAGCAAGTTCAATATCTCTGCAGAGCAAGAGATATCCGAGCCACATTAAAGGATTAAACCAATGGAGTGTTAGTAGCAAAAATCCAAGAGGTTTCCACCAATGATCTTTGCGACGAATGTGAGCTTGTTCGTGCGCGATAACGTGATCCATATCCTGCTTACTTATACTAAAGGGCAGATATATCTTAGGTTTGATAATGCCAAGCACAAAAGGTGAAACAACGGTTTCGCTCTGGTAGATATTACCCCAAAGTAAAACAGCAGTTTCGATCTTCCGTTTTACACGCCAATAATTGAGTGCAGTGTATGCGAACAAGAGGACAATTCCTGAAATCCAAACAGTTGACAGAATTGGAACCCAGATCTGCAAGGGATTGGTGCTTGCGACAGGATCGGGAGATAACGATTCGCTTATGATAGGATTTATCGTATCGTTGATGAGAGGAATACCCGTATTGATTTCCGGCGTTTTATCCATCATAATATTCGGACTTATCGTTTCGACGCTCGGTATAAGGCTCATTACGCTCTCAACGGTAAAGGGGCATATTAGGCGTACAGCAACAATCCCCCAAAGTAAAACGGTTATCCACTTTGGTGCTTTCTTGAGCAATAGCCTTAAGAGCAATACCACAAGAACAATCCAACTTGCTGATATGTTCATATTAACGATTGTTAAGAAGAACTCATTCATTTTGACTCTCCTTTCCGATAGCGGTCAATCATTTGCTGAACCGCATCGATTTCCGCATCGGATATTCTCTGATGCTTTGTAAAAGCAGCAATAAATGCAGGCAGAGAACCTTCAAAGGTTTTTTCCACCATTTCGTTAAGCTCGGCAGCCTGCACTTGATCCTTACTGACAAGCGAGGAAACAATGGTATTTTCGTTCTTTAATACACCACGCTCCGACAACCGTTTAATGACGGTATACGTGGTCGTAGGTTTCCAACCGAGTTGTTCCCTGCAAAGTTCTACAAGTTTGCTGCTCTTAATGGGTTCGTTTTCCCACAAAATCAAGCAAAAGCGATATTCACTTTCAAATATCTTCGGTGTATCCATAATAGGCACTCCTTCCTCTAATTCATTAGAGTTCATATATACTCTAACATATTAGGGTTGCGTTGTCAAGATGTTTTGCAAAAGGTTTGCAAAAAAAATTAAAGGCGCCGCACTGCGTCGACGCCCTTTCGGTCTAAGTCTTATTTAAGAATGGATCCTATGATTGCTGCAACTCATCCGGTGTTACTAAACAAAACCCTCCTTGTCAAGTTCTGATTTCAAAGCGCTTTTAGCACGATATACGAAATTTTTTATCTGGCGAGCGCTCATTTTCATAACGGTCGCCGCATCAGCATTGGGGAAATCCTCGTAGTATATGGGCCAAAGGATCTGACGGTATTCCGGATGCAGCTTTCTCAACGCCCGGTGGACTGTGATCTTTTGTTCTTCAATCAAAATTTGGAAGAACGGCAAAGGCGTCGCGAGGACGTTTACAATCGAACAGCCGAAGCAATCGTGACTTTTTGCAAAGAGGAGGAGCGACGGTGTAAGCAAGAGATGACTTTTCAAAAGAAAAATCGTCGCGGACTTTGTATCGTTCGCGACGATATGGAACGTTTTTACGAAAAAGATGCCACTCAAATCATTCAAAAATCTGTTTGTAGATAAGTTCTGATTTCAGTGCAGTCATAGCTTCTTTTTCTGTTCCAAAAAATGAATATGCGAAAGCGCTATCCTTGGGTTCCCACCAACCCGGTTCGATGTTTTCAATATAGCAATAATGAGAAGTCCAATCAATCTCATCGAACACACACACTTCTTCATAAGTGTATTTAAAAAATCCCTTTTTACTTTCTAAAACTATAAACCGTTTTGAATTGTCTTTACTGTATATAACCTTGCAAATTTTCAGTGCATCGGAATAAACAGGTTTCTTGTCATATAATGATTTAACGATTTCATCGTAGGACGGCATTGGAATAGGATCTATTTTTTCCCCTTTTTTCCTTTTGAAAAATTTCTTCAGCCATTTCATATCTCCACGACCTTTCCGCTTTTATTATATCATTTTCTCATTTAAAAATCAATGCTCTTCTCTCTTCTCCGGAAAAGTCGCGTGGGAAATTCAGAAAAAAGTGAAAAATGCAAAAAGAAAAAGCCGCTTGCACGACTTTTCTTTTTGGTTGCGGGGATGGGATTTGAACCACATGACCTCCGGGTTATGAGCCCGACGAGCTACCAGACTGCTCTACCCCGCGATATACGCTATAGGGATGCTCCCATGGAAACACAGGAAACGAAGGACGGCATGGTGCCGGTGACCGGGGTCGAACCGGTACGAGAGTTGAGTCTCACGGGATTTTAAGTCCCGGGCGTCTGCCTATTCCGCCACACCGGCGTTTCAACCGTGGGCTTACAGTGTAGCACAGAACGTTGGGTTTGTCAATACCATTTTAAAAAAAACTTTTGAAAGGTTCTACGATGTCAATTGATATGACCCATCTTCCATCAAAAAAAGAAATCCTCCGTATGGTATCGCATTTGGTAGGCATTTGAGACGAAGCCCGTAGGGCGAAGGCGAAAATGCCTACCAAATGCGGCGGCGGCTTTCAGGCCGTCAGTTTTTCCTTTAGCACTTGCAGCGGGCTTTTACTTCCCAGTGTCCGCATCGGCTTGTTATTGCTCCACCGGAGATGCTCTGCCAGTTTCAAAAAAACTTTTGAAAGGTCCGCATTGCCTACAGGTGCGACCGATACAGAAAGAATTTTGATTTTTCTCTTTAAAGGGATCTGAACTCGGAAAACCGTTGGAGTTTGTGTTGAAACGACGATGAAATCGGATTGAAAAATCGTTCTTTTTACTGTTCTGCCGCTGAGAATTACAACATCAAAAATCTGTATTTTGTCGCTTGTTAGAGGAAAAGCGAGAAACAGTTTTGAAGCGTGATCTTCCAAAAAACAAAAAATGCCGAGGGGATTCAAACCGTTTTAAAACAGGTCCTCTTGCACTGCCAGACATTTTCAGTTCAAAGGCTTCGATGCATTGAGGTTCCCAAAAGGAAACAGCGCCCCGAGCGAAACTTGAAAAGCCGCGTCGGTTTTACCGGTCAATCCATGAGCATATAACCGATTTCTTCTGTTATACCTGCTTTTTTGTCTTGAGATTTGGGACAGTTTATGGTATAATGCGCATGGGTTGAACAGCGGCAACGAATGGAACGCAACATACAGTATGTCGGAGGAAACAAATGACACGCGGCAACGTTAAAGCGGAACAGATCAATAATCAGTGCGACGTTTTGAGAGATTTCGGGGAAATACTTTCGAAAAACGAAATGGCGGATATTCTGACGGCGCATTTTCGGGATACGGTTTACCGAAATGGATGTGTTTTCGGTGCGTATAACGGCGTGAAGTATTGCATCTACTTTAAAAATGTGAGTTATTTGGGCGCTCCGCACCCCTTGTTCAAAAAGCGCATCCAGATTGGTGAAAATTTTAAAGAGATCTATGAGGACAACGAAGCACAAGGCGTACAAACCCTGCTTGTGGGGGTTTACAGGTATGGAGATGTCCTTCTGTTTGTGGATTTTGACGCTGAGGGATATGCGAAGAGGAAGGCGCACAATTCTTCCGCGCACGTCTACACACTGGATCTGAGAAACGGTCTGCAGTTCGGCCTTTTCCAAAAGAAAGACGCAAATGAGAACACCATTACCGTATTTACCACTCAAAATGTAGAGCGGTATTTGCAGAGCAAAACCGGGGGAACAGCAGATCTGCGTTTTGGTTTTATAAAGATTCTTGACGAGTTCTACACCTCATTGCCAAAATATTGGCACGGAATTTCTGCCTACAGAGAAATGATGGACGCCGGTTTCAACAATGCCCTTCAATCTGAATGGCCCGGTTTTTATCACGAATTCAAACTGGAACAGTATATCGGGAGTCACGCGGTGTCCGGTTTTATACAGTACAGGCAAAACAAGAAAAAGGGGGAAATTGATCTGGATCTGTTTTTCCCGGTGGAGGACGCATACGGAGATTTGAAGGCGCACAGCAACGGTTCAGGGGGCATTCAGGGAAACGACTGGGATACCGTGATGAATATAGTGGAACACCGAAGCGTGTTCTACATTGTGTGCAATCACGATACCGAACCGGATCGGGAGCACGGGCATGAGGTGACGGTGTTCTGGAACACCCAACTGCACAAAAAACACTTGCACAGTTACGCTGAAAAGATGAAGAATTCGGTAAGTCTGACTTCCTATTGTGTATTGGAGATCAATCGTTTCAACAAACAGTATCTCAAGATCTTCCGGCAGGGACACAATGCCGACGGAAAACCCCGCAAGCCCAAAATATCTATCAGTAACAGGGATATAGGGAATTTTTTGATTCATCAGATGATCTTCTGATCTTAGCGGGTAAACGAGGACGTTTGTTGATCGGCGCCGAAGGTTTTATCGGACTTCCGGGCTTAGCGGCAGGGAAACATTCCTTTTGAGGGCAGAAACATGAAAGAATTTAAATTTATTGATCTCTTTGCGGGGATCGGAGGATTCCATCAGGCGATGAGAAATCTTGGAGGGCAGTGCGTTTTCGCCTCTGAGATTGATCCGCACTGCATCAGAACCTACTATGACAACTACGGTATGGACGCCAATCACGACATCAGAAAGGTGGCGGCGGAAAGTATTCCCGCTCATGACGTGCTGTGCGCGGGTTTTCCCTGTCAGTCTTTTTCCAAAGCGGGATACCGCAAGGGGATGAGCGACACACGGGGAACGTTGTTCTTTGAAGTGGAACGGATTCTTCGGTACCACAAAACAAAATATATCATTCTTGAGAATGTCAGAAATCTTGTTTCGCACGACGGCGGGAACACCTGGCGCACCATCCATGCGCATTTGAAGGATCTGGGATACCGTCTGACGCCTGTGCCGGTCATCATTAGTCCCCACCAGTTCGGAATTCCGCAGCTTCGGGAACGCGTGGTGATTTTGGGCATATACGATCCTCAAAACGTCGATGCTGAATTGAGCGTCGCCTTTGAGGGTCTGAAGACCAAAGAGGAGAACAGCATTTACACGGTGCTCGACGAAAATTCCAACGACGCTGTATACCGTATCAGCAGCCGGGAGGAGTATGTGCTCAACGCATGGGATGAGTTTTATGCCGGAATTCACGAAACGGTGATCGGATTCCCGATTTGGGCGGAATATTTTAAGGACAGAGAAATCGAGGAAAATTTTCCCGAATGGAAAAAGGAATTTGTGCGCAAAAACAAGGCGCTGTATGCCCTCAATCGGGAGTTTATTGACGGTTGGCTTGAAAAATACGACAACCTTTCGAATTTTACACCCACGCAGAGGAAGATGGAGTGGCAGGCGGGAAGCAGCATCCGATCCCTCTGGGAGGGTGTGATCCAATTCAGGCCCTCCGGTATCAGAGTGAAAACGCCCACAACGTTTCCGTCGCTTGTGGCCATTGTTCAGATTCCGATCATCGGAAAATACAGGCGCAGATTTACCGTGCGGGAAGCGGCGCGGCTGCAAAGTTTTCCCGAAAATTTTATTCCTGATCCCGACGAACATCAGGCATACAAACAGTTCGGCAATGCAGTCAACGTTCGGGTGATCGAACACGCGGCACGCAAACTGTTTGAAGCGGACAAGTAAGATCTGTAGATACCCGGAACGTCTGACGAAGTAAAAAAGGTGATTGCAGCGGAAAAAATACGGAAAGAGCGGCAACCCCCGTGAAAAAAGAGGCGCAGCCAATTTTAAGGGGGAAGTTTGGAAACTTGACGGTGATAGCATCGCATTTTATGAAAGAATTTCGCACAGAGAGGGAAGAACCGGTTCCCGATTTTGCGGCGCCGCATGCAAACACAGATCCATCGGGTGTCGACTTTATGGAAACACTGTTTGGAATGTATGGCCGTGCGAAAATTTTTTCTGCTGCGAACGGGCTGCGCTGTACACACTGAACGAGCCACGACGTTTCAAATAAGGGCGCTTTGACAAATTCCAACGGGCAGGGTCAGGGGCGCGTTATAAGTCAGATCAGCGCCGGTTCTTGACGTATGTTTCGGTGTGGAGAAGGTTATCAAAAAAAGATGTCTCCCCATTCTTCAAACGGAGAAAAGAGACACATTGTCAAAGGCCCCGTCTGCTGTCCTTCGGCAGTTGGTGCTATTTGGGAGAAACGCCTCCCGTATCGACGGAAGTGAAACATATAAAGTGAAGCATATAAAAAGAAGCGCGCAGAGCGGATTCAAAGGATAGAAAACGCATCCTTCGACGTATCAATTTTCCATGTGCAGACATTCGCGGCAACGGACGATGGCGGAGCGATCAAACGGGAGCAAAGTAAGCAGAGCGGATACCCGATGCCGGATGCCGGATGATGAATCAGACGCATCAGGCATGCGGAAATGACCGGAAGGAATCAAAAAAGGAGTGAACCGGGCAGAAAGGGAGTCACTGTGCGCTTGCGCGGCGTCAGTTAGGAACGACCGCCGGCACCAACGCTGTAAAAGTTGTAACAGGCAAAATTCTTGAAAATAATAAAAAATGTAGTTTTGTCAATGATGTGAGACCAAAAAAGGTGAAAAAATAATTGAGCAGATAGGATATTCAATCGCC
>CANQNM010000044.1 GCA_947625265.1 uncultured Clostridia bacterium | reverse complement strand
GCATAGTAGGGGGTGGTGGAGTCGCCTGTTTCGGGGGGATGATACCCAGGGCGCCTCATATAGTCAAACAAACTGCCGCCGGACACCCGCCAACCCGATGAGGTTTTTATGAGATCAACCGTTGTTTTATCTTTGAATTCTTCAAATTCAAACTGTAAAGTAATCTTTGTTGAAGTTTTTGACAAAATTTTTGCTGTATCAAATATTGGGTAGTCATTTCCCAAAACGAAAAGATAATCCATCATTATACGATACATTTTTCCGTTTTCACATATCAAAGGGTAGAATGCCCATTTCCTTTTTTCTTGATCCAGAAGATCTTTAGGAGTCAAAATGTTCTCAAGATATCCGCAGAAATCCGATGCGTAATATTCTTTCAAAACTTTCTCCAAAGATTCTTTTGTAACACCCAAAGGAAGTTCCCACGCATTTATGCCATCAGAGAATTCAATGCAATCAAACGTCTTCACATTTATATGATCCATCCAAAAATCATGCTCTTTTAGCCATTGTCTGAATTCCCCGGTGTACGGTGAATTATCTCCGTATTTCCATTCCTCGTCAGGACAGTAAGGAATTTGAAGGGATTTAACATAGATGAATAAATCGAAATACACCGCTCCTTTTACGATTTCTACCAGTTCATCAAGGGATATATCTTTCAACTCTTGCTCTTCGGCAGATATCGGAATTGCAAAACAAAAGGACGGCAGAAGCAAAACCAAAGCCAATAAAAATGCCATACTATGTTTCATTTTTCTCTCCTTATTTTTTGTACAGAATATAGAATAACCTTCTCTGAATATGCAGTTTGTAAAAATTATCATAAGATATGACCCAATCCCTTCCGCAAGACATCATACTCCACAAAGGTTCCCGCAGAGCAGCTCTCTAAAGCGAATTCCACCCGATCCCCCGGTTCCGCTTTCATTGAATAGACGTCGGTGATTTGCCACTGTTTTCGCGCATCATTTGTTTGTGTGGGACTGTCAAAGGACAGATACAGAGAGGAACCGCCTGAGGTACAGCAGAGATATTTCATGCAGCCATGATTCAGGAAGGAATATTTTCCGTCCTTTGTAACGTCTATCGTCCACAAATCCGAACTGTCCGTGGGGGGTCGCTCAGCGTTACGCCGCCCGAAGTACTGTCATAGATCAGATACAGTTCCGAATACTTTTGTCTGATTCTGTATAAATCGTAGGAATCGTTGATGGCAATCAGCTCCCACCATTGCGATCCGTCATAAGAGGAAGAAGCGGACAGATTTACCGATGTTCCCGATGCCGCAAGGAATTCTCCCTCTCCGTTTTCGGTTTTTGCAACGCTTTCAAAGGAAAGATACTGTCCCTCGGGCGCTTTCACACTGTAGAATACGGTCACAAACGGCAATTTTCGCTCTTCGGAATAGTTTGCTGCAAAGGGAAACCGACTGTTCCGACGCGCAGAGCATCACGTACCGGCACGGGACCCCCTCCAGATTGCGCACGCCGGTTTTTCTTCCGAGCCGCTTCAAATGTGTAAAGCAGGCCGGAAGGAGTTTTACTTAAAGGCGTTTCCTCTTCCTGCTCAGTGCCACCGCCGCGAAGGGAAGGGCAAGGAAGGACAGGGCAGCGAGGGCAAGGTAGGGGGCGGTGGAGTCGCCTGTTTCGGGGGGATGATACCCAGGGCGTCTCATATAGTCAAACAAACTGCCGCCGGACACCCGCCAACCCGATGAGGTTTTTATGAGATCAACCGTTGTTTTACCTTCGAATTCCTCAAGTTCAAACTGTAAAGTAATCTTTGTTGAAGTTTTTGACAGTATTTCAACCGTGTCAAGTATCAAACAATTTCCTTCCTCAGCGAAATCATATTCCTTGTTCAAACGATACATTTTTCCATCGGCATACACCAAAGAATAATACACGCTGAGGTGTTTTTCAGAATCCAATAAATCCTCAGGGGTTAAGATATTTTCAAGGTATCCACAAAAATCCGTAGCGTAGTATTTCTTTAAAACTTTTTCTAAAGATTTTTTTGTAACCTTTTCAGGAAGTTGCACTCCTGTTGAACTGTAGCCGTAAGAATCGTCAAATTCTCTATAATTTACGCTGTCCATCCAAAGATCATTTTCTTTGAGCCAATTCCTATACTGGATATCCCAATCGTCCCTATGCTGGCTTTCCCATTCTTCGTCAGAAATACAGTAGTACGGATAAACTGAAACATAGACAAAGTAATCAAAATACAGCATACCTTTTACAACATCCATTAATTCTTTAAGAGATACTTCTTTTGATTCTTCAACTGACGCTGAAATTGCAGAAGGAAAAGACAGCAATATAAGAATTGCGATTAAAAGAAATGCAATTATTTTTTTCATTGTGTTTTCTCTCATTCTTTACAAAATATATAGTGATATCTCTGGATATATAATTTATAAAAACTATCGTAAGATAAGATTAAATCCCTTCCGCCGATGTTATTCACTGTTGGATCTTTGGGTTCAATCTCCCCATCCACATAGTAGCCTTGGGGTTTTGTACCAAATTTGTAGTGCGTTTTATTGACAACCGACATGTAGGAATTTGTAGTCGGATCGATATTTTCATAACATTTTGTGGCGCTGTTATAACTCAATCGGTTGTCGATCTCCTGATAACTGCCATCCTCGCTTCGATAATGCACCGCGACGGGATATGCCAAAGCGAACATACTGCCATTAGAACAAACAAAATGTTTGGTGTTTTCAGTGCGTCTGCTTTCCTCCTCATAGAGCACTTTTACAGAGTCTTCGATCTCAAAACCGTAGGATACAAAAGTTAACGCAGGAAGAAGAACAGCAAAAATCAGGAGGGACGACAATATTTTTTTGTAAATGTGTTTCATATGTTGCTCCTTTTTTCAGTTTTTTTCTTCACCTTTTTGCGGTTCCTGTCTGTCGCGACGGTTCAAAGGCACAAGATGACCACCTTCCTTCAAAGTTTTTCATTTTTCGGCTTTCAGGCGATAGGTTGCGGATCTTTTCTTTCGGAATTTTCCTTTAATGTTATGTACTCCCTTTACTTTAATAGTAAGTAAAACAAGGTAAAAAGTCAATGATTATTGAAAATTTTTTAAAAAATTTTAGTCCTTGGTTCCCGGTATCTTGACAACTTGACAACTTGACAACTTGACAACTTGACAACTTGACAACCTGACAGCCTGACAAACTGACAAGCAGAAAAACCGGGTAAGAAGTCAGCATTCACTCAAAAAATAAGGCAATGCCGCAGAGTTCCAACGCGGGTTGGAACGGTACGGTATTGCCTTAAGATTGCCTAAAGATTGCCTTAGGGTTGTCTTAAAAAAGTGTTTTCCCACGGATTTTGATTTTCGGCGCATGCGCACGCCAGAACCCGACCTCGTTGTCGCAGTGCCGGGATTTGCGGATAAAGCGGCGGCAGTGCCAAACGACGCGTTGCATGGTTTCGGGAATCTTTTACAGACAGTAGTCAGGATTTGATTTTCAATTCCACAACGGTGACGCCTGTGTCGCCTTCGCCGTAGGCGCCCGGGCGAAAGGAGGCGATTCGTTTGTCGGTTTTGAGTTCCTGCCAGATTCGCTTGCGCAAGGCGCCGGTTCCCTTGCCGTGAATCACGCGCACAGTGGGCATTTTCACAACCAGCGCACTGTCCAGATATTTGTCCAGCATATACCAAGCGTCATCCGCAAGTTCGCCCCGCAGGTCAATCTCGGGAGAGAAGTGCGCGGCGATTCCCGTCGAGGAGGAAATTCCTGTTTTTTCTTTTTTTACAGTCTTTTCCTCAAGAAGTTTGAGGTTTTCAAGTTTGGTTCGAAAATTCATGCTTCCGATGAGCAACCCTACATTGCCCGATTTGTCTGGAAGGGTTTTGACGGTACCCTCCTTCCCGAGGGAAAATACCAATACCCGATCCCCCTCCGCCAAAGGTCTGGGCAAAACATAGCCCTCTTCGGGTTTGCGTTCCTCAAGAGGATTGATTTTGTCGTCGGTTTCCTTAAGATACTGCCGGATTTCTCTCTTTGCATCGGATACTGCCGCAGATTTTTTGGCTTCCTCCGCTTTTTGCAGCACGTAGTCGCTTGCGATTTTTGCACTCTTCAGGATGCTTGACGCTTCACTCCTGGCCTTCTCCAACGCTTTATGGGTTTCCGCTTCCTCTTTTTGAATTTTTTCCTCGGTTTGTTTTTTATATTTTTCAAACGCTTCTTTTTCGCGCAGCGTTTCTTCCAGATGTCTTTCTGCCAAAAGTCTTGACTGTTCCAATTTTTCGATTACAAACTCAAATTTTCGGTTATCCGAGGATATAAGGGAAGTCGCATGTTCGATGATTGCCGGATCCAGCCCCAATTTTCTTGAAATCGCAAAGGCGTTGGATTTTCCCGGCGTACCGATGATGAGGTGATAGGTTGGCGCCAAGGTGCTAATGTCAAACTCGCAGCAGGCATTGCAAACTCCCGGCGTCTCAAGCGCGTAGGCTTTCAGTTCCGCGTAGTGGGTGGTGGCGGCGCAAAGCGCTCCTTTATTCCGGACGTGCTCCAGGATCGCCATGGCCAGCGCTGCGCCTTCCACGGGATCCGTTCCCGCACCCAGTTCGTCGAAAAGCGCCAGACACCGTTCGTTTACATGTCCGGTGATCTCAACAATGTTTTTCATGTGTGCGGAAAAGGTGGAAAGTGACTGTTCTATGGACTGCTCATCTCCGATATCGGCGTAAAATTCTTCAAAAATCGGGAACACCGAAAGACCGGAACAGGGGGGCTGCAATCCTGCCTGTACCATCATTGAGAGAAGCCCAAGCGTTTTGAGGGATACGGTTTTCCCGCCGGTGTTTGGTCCGGTGATGACCAACGTGTCAAAATCCCCTCCGAGAAATATGTCGATGGGAACCACCTTGGATTTATCCAACAGTGGATGACGTCCCCGCAGAATCTTGATCTTTTTTTCTTCCGTTACGGTGGGGGAGGAACCGTTTACTCTGAAAGAAAGTTCCGCCTTGGCGAATATGAGGGAAAGTTCGGTGATGTTATAAAAGTCAAGAGAAAGGATTCCAGAGGCGTCTGAAACCATACCGGAAAGGGTATAGAGAATCCTTTCAATTTCCCGTTCCTCATCCCGTTGCAGAAGGCGGAGTTCGTTGTTTGCCTCCACAACTGCCGCCGGCTCCACGAAAAGCGTTGCGCCTGAAGCAGAGGTGTCGTGCACCAGTCCCTTGATTTCGTTTTTGCATTCGGCTTTTACGGGGATCACATAACGTCCCTGTCTGGTAGTGACGATGTTTTCCTGCAAATATTTCTGGTAATGATTTCCGGTAATGAATTTTTGCAGAGTTTCCTTGACCCGATTGTTCACCGTCCGGATTTTTCTTCGGATGTTGGAAAGTTCAGGACTTGCATCGTCTGAAATCAGGTCGTCCGCGAGAATGGACGAGGTGATTGCCTTTTCAAGGGTCGGTTCTGGCATCAACCTGGAAAAATAAATGTAAAGCGGATGGGCAGGGTCGTGCTCGTTCTCCGGATAGTGCTTGAGCATGCGTGCACAGGTGAGCACTTTTGCAACAGAAAGGAGTTCTCCTGCAGACAACTGCGCACCTTTACAGGCTCTTTCCACCTGATCTCCGATTTCTACAACTCCATAAAAAGAGGGCGCTCCCTTGACACCCGCAAGGCGCTTTGCTTCCTCGGTTTCCATCAATTTTCTTTTAATGCGTTCAATATCGGTCTCAGGACAGAGCGTCAGCGCTTTTCTGCGTCCTGCCTCGGTTTGCGCGCATTCCGAGAGCATGAAAAGAATTTTGTCAAACTCCAGAGTTTTTGATGATTTTTCAAAGTTTTTCATTTTTATAACCGTTACTTTCTTGTTTGGTGCGGGTTCTGTGCGGTCGCTACGGATTTCTCAGCGACATAAAGATTGACATAATTCCGCACGGTTCCGGCTGGCAGCACAGCAATCCGTGTCTGAAAAAACACGGGTTTTCCATGCTATTCTTCGGGTAGAATGTCCTTTTGCTGTTCGTAGAATTTTAGACTTTCAAAGATTTTGTCAAAGGTGTATACCAACGCTTCTCTTGAGGCAGTTTCAAGATACTGCGTGCTGCGGCGCCCCAACTTAAAGGAAAAGATACGCTTGGGGGGACAGTGAAGGATATACGCCATTGCCATTCGCGCGCCTTCGTCCAAAGGGTACAGCGGCGCTCTAGCGACGCCCGAGTTACGGCATAGACCGCAAACGGTTCCACCTTCGGCAGGAGAGAACCAGAACTCTTTTCCCAAAGGTTTGCCGCAGCATACGCAAACGTCGCACACGGGGCCGCTCCCTTCAATGGCTAAAAGGCGAAGTTCAAAGGCTGACTTGATTTTTACCCGGTCATGGTCTTTGGAACATAAGGCGTGGAGACTGTTCAGCATGAGAGAGAGCAGTTCACGCTCATCTTCCTCCTCTCTTGCGCATTCGGCCCCCGTTTCCAGAATATATGAACCGACGCAGCAGTCCAGAAGTTCGCAGCGCAATTCAAAGAAACTTTCGATCAGGTAGGATTCCTTCAGGGTCAGTCGATTATTTTTTTCGCTGACAATAAATTCACACAGGCAGAAGGGCTGAGTGGCAGGCATATTTCGTCCCGTGAGTTTTCGGGCGCCGTGACAGGCGATCAGTTTTTTTCCCCGTTCGGCCGTCAGTACGGTAATCAGATTTTTGGTGTCTCCGATGGGGAGATTTTTCAGCACGAGTCCGGTCAGTTTGTCTTCCATCGCACACCTCCGTACAAACAACTTTAATCTTTTGGATCTCCGCGCCAAAATGAACCGATCGTGTCCTTGAAATCGGGAAACTGTCTTTTCACATAGGCGATAAACGCTAGAAAAATGATGGAATAATCGTCGAGATGCGGCAATTCAAAAAAGTGCGCTAAATTTTTCATTCGTCGATTTTCTTTTGATCGTAACCGAAATTTGCCACAAGAAAATCGCTGTCTCGCCAGTTCTCCTTGACCTTTACCCACAGGTTCAGATATACCTGCACGCCAAAAAATTTTTCCAGATCCTCTCTTGCATAGGAGCCGATTTTTTTCAGCATTTCCCCCTTTTTTCCGATGAGAATTCGCTTGTGCGCCTCTCTTTCGCAGAAAATTTCAGCCCGTATGGACAGCAGATCCTTTCGCTCTTTGAATTCTTCGATGACAACCGCTGTTCCATGGGGAATTTCGTCATCGGTCAACCGAAGAATTTTTTCCCGTATGAATTCCGCGGCAATCTGCCTCTCGGGCTGCTCAGTCATTTCATCTTCACCGAAAAACCACTCGTCCTCGTGTAAAAATTTTTCTGCTTCCTGCAACACAATATCCACACCATCGTTTTTTAACGCCGAAATGGGTACGACCGAAGAAAAATCGTAAAGTTCTGAGTATGCTTTGATGCATTCAGCCACTTTTATGGGAGAACTTTTGTCAATTTTGTTGATGGCAAGAAGTGCGGGGAGCCCGATTTTTATGAAACGTCGGATAATGTTTTTTTCAATATCTCCCGGCAGATAGTCTGCGTCCACCACAAGGATTGCCGCGTCTACGCCGCCGATTGTGGAGGAAATCGTTCGGACCATATAGTCGCCCAATTTGTTGTGTGAATGAAGCATTCCGGGCGTATCCATGAAAACATACTGATTCTCGCCTTTTGTCACAATGCCGGTGATCCTGTTTCTGGTGGTTTGGGGCTTTTTTGAGACAATGGCGATTTTTTCGCCGGTCAGGGCATTGATCAGTGTGGATTTTCCCACATTCGCCCGCCCGACAATGGCTATAAATCCTGTTTTTTTCATTTGTTCTTTGTTTCTTTCCTTATTCCTGATTTTTGTCGCCTGTATGTGGATCTTCTCTTTGTAACTCCATCAAAGTCATAATCTGCTCCTGTCGGAAAAACATATCCTTTTCCTCTTCTTTTCCCCTCTCATGATCGTATCCCAGAAGGTGGAGCATCGAATGTGCTACAAGAAAAGCGCACTCTCTTTCAAAACTGTGTCCGTATTCTTTCGATTGGGAAACAGCCCGCTCAAGGTTGAGCACAATATCTCCCAGAACCAGGCTATCCTGGCAGTCAAATTCTTCGTCAAAGAGGGGAAAAGAGAGGACGTCCGTGGGACGGTCTATGTTTCGGTAGGTGCGGTTTAGTTCTCTGATCTTCTCGTCATCTGTGAAAGTCACCGAAACTTCGCACGGCCGTCTGAAATCCTCATAGCGCAGCGTCGCGTTCACAGTTCTTCTGACAAGACCTCGCAAAGCGCGGGTGACCTCACCGTTGTTTTGATCGTTTGATATATATACGGTGTGCCTCATGAAAATAGCCAAAGTGCCGTTTGGGCGTGTCCTTTCTTTTTTAAACTTCCGTTTTGCAAGGCGCAGGTTTTTTGGGTGGTGATGCAAGGTGTTTGAAAGAACGTTTAAGGTTTTCTCTTTGCTGTGACTTTGTAGTGCTTTTTAGATCTGACGGCAGTTTTATGCGCGTAGTTTTCGTATGCAAGGATGATCCGCTGCACCAACTTGTGGCGTACCACGTCCCGTTCAGTAAAATAGTGAATGGCAATGTCCTCCACCCCGTCCAACACCTTGATGGCTTCCAAAAGACCGCTTTTCTGTCCCCCCGGAAGATCGGTTTGCGTGATGTCTCCGGTCACTACCGCCTTGCTGTTGACCCCCAGACGTGTGAGAAACATTTTCATTTGCTCCGGAGTGGTGTTTTGCGCTTCGTCAAGAATGATGAAAGAATCGTCAAGGGTTCTGCCACGCATATAGGCAAGGGGGGCGATTTCGATGGTTCCTTTTTCCATCTGCCTGTGATAGTTTTCAGGACCGAGCATTTCAAAAAGCGCGTCGTATAGCGGGCGGAGATAGGGATCGATCTTGCTTTGCAGATCCCCTGGAAGATACCCCAACTTTTCACCCGCCTCCACAGCGGGTCTGGTAAGAACCAGCCTTGAAACCTGCCCCTGACGCAGCGCGGTGACGGCCATGGCAACCGCTAAAAAAGTCTTTCCCGTTCCCGCCGGTCCCACCCCCAAAACCACGGTATTTTGTTTGATTTCGTCCGTATACTTTTTTTGTCCTGCGGTCTTAGGCTTGATCGGTTTTCCCTTGACTGTAAGACAGAGGACGTCGGAACCGGCCATGGTGAGAAGTTGTTCATATTCGCCGTTTAACGCCACCGAAACCGTGTAGTGCAGGCGCTGCTCGGTGAGTTCCTCTCCTTGCTCAATGGCGGTTTTCAGATGTTCGATCGCGTCACAGGCTTTTTCAAGGGATTCTCCTTCTCCTTTAATCACAAGCGCTGTGTTTTCTCCGTCAAGACGGTCGGAAATGCGCACTCCAAAGGCGGCCTCAAGGTAGTGCAGGTTGCAGTCAAAACTGCCGAAGAGCGTGGCGATGTCCGAAATTTTTTTCATCTGTATGATTCTTTCTTCCATGAATACTCCTTTTAAAAGAAAGCGGAGGTTTCTTCAACAATCATCGGAACCTGCTTTGCAATGTCCATAACGCATTCCGCCTGACAAACCGCGTGAATTCCGTCGTCCCGTTCTTCGAAAAAAAACTCTGTCTCCAGAATCTCCGCTCCTTCAAGCAGCAAATTTCCGAGAATCACTCTTTTTGCCTCCTCACGTGCCCTTTCCGGGGTAAGAACCGTTTCAACTTCACTGTACGTGACCGCGCGATAGTCTTTCATGCGCAGAGGAAGCGCTATGCCAAGAACGGTGGGACGATATTCCTCACATACTATATCATATTTTTCCACAGAAAGTCTACCTTTTTTGAAAAAAAATATTTCCTTTCCAAGAATATTTACCGATTTTTTGAGGGGAATAGAAGGGTTTTCTTCCTGTTTCACCGATTTGAACGGAACAAAAACTTCTTTGCTGATCACAGTTTTGGCGTATACCCGTCCGGCGCTAACCTTCGGATGAAGTCCCGTGTCCTTTTCCGAGAATCCTGCGACGAGAAGTTGTCCCGCACTGACCGTTTGTCCCACACTTGTCACGGCCCTACCGGAAGAAAGTTCAAATCGGACAATGAGGCCTTCTCTTGTTGCCACAAGATTTACCGGCTCTTCGTTTTTCGGTTTTTCCTTGGGGCGTTCGCGCAGTTCCACCAGTTGTATTTCCGCGACGCTTCCCATCATGTTCACCGAAATCCACGCAATGTCGTCGCTCCCTATGGGGATGTCGTTGCACAATTCGTGAAGATCCATGGCGGAGTGCCTGCAACCGATGTAAAATCCGTGATCCTCCAGAATTTGTATCACTTCTTCCTCTGAAAGACGCTCGTTGCCATAAACTTTTATGTCCCAAACATAGTTGGAACACTGCCATAGAAGAACCATGGAAAGAATCAGTCCCACTGCGGGACCGGGTCTGCGCAGATTCTTTTTTAGAAAGGGAACAAGCCCTTTTTCGCAGAGCACCGTGCATTCATAGCCCTGTTTTCGGCATAGTGTCAGTACGGCATTTTTGTCCCTTCGCTCAACGCTCACGGCGTATCCTTCACGGTAGGGTTTGGCATCGTACACCGACAGTCCTGAAAAAATAAAAAGATTTGCGCCCAAATGCGGGGACGCCTGAATATACAGACGAACCTCTCCCGAAAAAAAACGTGCAACGCGGCCGATCATTTTTTTCCCTCCCCATTTTTCCTGTTCAGAAATTCAACGGTTTCTATACATCCGCAAATTGCGATTCTCTTCCCGTAGTATATCTTTAGTGAAAGCGTTTTTCCGGTAATTCTCAGAATTCCTTCCTTGACGCGCATACAAATTTCCCCTTCTTCATAAACGGTTAGTCCCTCGCAGCCGTCAATTTCCACGTAGGATTGTCCCTCAAGAGAGATGGCAGTGGGACCTCCCGGCATGCCGCCGGGAATGGTCAGTTTTTGGGGATCTGGGAAGTTCAAAGATTTTTTCCATACGGTTTTCAACGTTTCAAACAAGAATATTTTCCCCCAAATTCAAATATAGGTAGCATTGACACTTTATGCGAAGGAAGGCGGGACTATGACGGTCGGAAAACGGGAAGAGAACTTAAAAAGAACACATCTAAAAAAAGAAAAAAGCAGGAAAAATGTTCAATGGAAAACATGGGCGGTCTGGGTTTTTATCTTTTTTTTCGCTTTGATGCTGCTTTCCAATATGGACAGTGTAGGAAACTGGATGACGCGGGGATTGAAAATCGCGGCGTTTAAAGTTTTACCTTCGGTTTTTCCGTATCTGATCCTGACGGGATTGATCTGCCGTTCAGGGTTGGCCAAAAGATTGGGCTGGCTTTTGGGACGGCCTTTTTCGAAAATTTTCAGGCTGTCCCCGGCATGTTTTACGGCAGTATTGCTCGGTCTGATCTCCGGTTTTCCTCTGGGTGCAAAGTGCGCGGTTGAACTGTATGACCAAAATCTTTGCAGCAAAAGAGAGGCCGAAAGACTGACGGCATTTTGCAATTTCTGCGGACCGCCTTTCATTTTGGGCGTTGTCGGACAGGGAATTTTGGGTTCCGTGAAAGTGGGATGGATGATTTATTTTATTCAGTCCGCAGTATCGCTTCTTTTCGGCCTGATTTATATGCGTCCGAAAAAAGAGGAAAAAACAGAAATCTGTTCACAGGGAAACGTCGAGGAAAAAAATTTTTCTCCGTCTTCGTTTACCGAAATCGTATCGGATGCCTGCCGGCAGATGCTCTCCATTGTTGGATTTGTGCTTTTCTTTGCACTTCTTGTAGGTGCAGTTCAAAAAACTTTTGACTCGTTTTTTACAAAATTTCCTGATCTGTGTCCGCTTTTCGCAGGTTTTTTTGAAATTTCGTCGGGCGCCTCTGCAATTTTGGTAGGAGGCGCCAAAGGGTTGGTCCTTTCGGCTTTGGTGGTAGGTTTTTCCGGAATGTCGGTCTTTATGCAGGTGTGGGGATTTGCAAAAGAACGGGGTATCTCCATGCGAGGGTATCTTTTGGCACACTGCGTGTGCCCGCCGGTCGTGGCGGTTCTTTCTTTAGGAGCTGCACAAATTTTTTCTGTTTTTTAAATTGTTGTTGCAAAAACTGCTGTTTTGGTGTAAAATCGGAGTGCGGTTTACGGTTGTGTATCCAAAATGAATTTTAATTTGCCGGATTCACTTGCCGTTTTTGAAGCGGTGGTGTTGTAAAATCGCCGTTTCGCAGTTGTAGATAAAAGGTTGGATGGAATAAACATGTTTGGAATCGGAAAAAAGAATAAGGACTCCACGGAGGAGGAATGCGCTTTTTGCGTATACGCTGAAATTCAAAAACAGGAGACGGTTTACTGTAAGAAAAGGATGAAGAGTGTGTCAGGAGGAGATCGTTGTTCTTCATTTGAGTATGATTTGTTGAAAAGACGTCCCGGCAAGACAATTCGGTTTGTAGGTTTGGATCCGGAAGAACTGTGCATATCCGAGCGGAACAAGAGTTGAAAAGGGATGAAACGCGGAGCAAAACCGAAAAATAGAAAAAAGGATAAAAATAAAAAGAGAGGATTTTTTGCATCCAAAAGGCGGCAGATCAACGGGAAGGGAGGTCTGCAAAAGGCCGTACCGAATAAGCGGGGTTTTCAGAAGAATCTGCAAGTGAGGGTGGCGTCCGGATGTTGAAAAGAGAGAATAAAGAGAATACTATGAAAAAAACGAGAAATATGTTTGCCTTTGCGGCTGTGTTTTCATTGATGGTTTGTCTTGTTTCCTGCGGTCACACGCCCACGCCCGTTGTTTCCCAAGATGACGGGAACGGCTCCATTTCACATGCGTCGGGACAAATTTTTACTTCGGAAAATTTCTCCGCTGCCGATACCGATGCGTTTGTAAGTCCCCTTTTTCCATCCGGATCTTCCGGTACGGTCAGCGGCGATCCCTCAAATGAACCCACACCAACTCCCCAGGAAAACCGGCTAAATTTTCTTGCGGCGGGGGACAACATCATCCATGAGGCGGTATATACCGATGCCATGGCTCTTGCCGCAGCACAGACGGCGCTGAACGGTTACGCGGAGAAATATTATTTTGATTCGATGTATAACGGTGTGTCGGCGCTTATAAAGAACGCGGATATGGCGTTTGTCAATCACGAGTGTCCGGTGGCGGGAGAAAAGTACGGAATATCCGGATATCCCCGATTCAATTCTCCGTTTGAGTCTCTGGAAGCGCTTGCAAGGTTGGGGTTTGACGTGGTCAACGTGGCGAACAATCATATGCTGGATATGGACGCGTCCTGTACGGGATTGAAAAATACGGTTGAAAACGCTTCGAAAACAGGGATGCTGGTTATCGGCGGATATACGAAAGAAGACTATGACGATCTGAGAATTGTAGAAAAAAACGGCGTGCGCGTCGCCTTTTTGTCCTACACCGCCTGTATGAACTACACTACGGTGAACCCTGCTTCTACAATGATCGTTCCTTACGCCGAAGACAGCACAATTCGCCGTCAAACCGCCCTGGCGAGAGCCAACGCCGATTTCGTCATTGTGTCCATGCACTGGGGAACGGAGAACAGTTTTTCGGTGGACGGTGAGCAGCAAAGGCTTGCGAAACTTTTGAACGAATGCGGTGTCGACGTAATTTTGGGACACCACAGTCATACCATTCAAAAGGTGGAATGGATCGGCGAGGGTGAGCACAGAACTCTTTGCTACTATTCCCTTGGAAATTTTTTGTCTACTCAACACCCTATAAAGAATCTCACGGGTATTTTTGCATCCTTTGATTTCGTGATTGACAGCAAAGGGGAGCGACACGTGGAAAACGCCTGTGCCATCCCGCACATGACCTGGTATTCAACCTCCAGAGACCGATTGCAGTTGTACCTCCTTGCGGACGTCACGGAAGATCTTGTGAAAACTCACGGTTCTCAGCTGCGAACGGTGGAGAACGGAGGAACTTTCACTCTCGCGGATATAAAAAAATATGCGGAGCAACAGTTGGGCAGTTTTTTGTACTATGGAAAATGAATCCGAGAAAAGTTCCGTGAAATAGATTGGGAGCCGGAGACAGTCTCTCCGGCTCCCTGTATTTTTGACCGTATTCTATATTTCGGTCATATCCTGCTTTTCGGTTGCCCCGGTATTTCAGCGCGCGTTCGGAACGTTTTCTGTGATTATCGCGACGGAAGCCACGCTCTTTCCAGTGCTTTCAGGCTTTGTCCAATCTTTTCTTCGTCAATACCCGTAAGGCCAAGCAGTAAACACGGTGTGCTGATTTTAGAGTTTTTTTCATAACCGTTCAGAAAATACCCATTCAATCCTGAAATTCGTACTCCTTCTTCCTTTGCTCTCCTAATCAGTTCCGATTCTTCGATATTCATTCTTACATGAAGAAGCAAATGCAATCCCGCCTCTCCGCCTCCGATTTCGGTATAGTGCCGCAGTTCGGAGTTCTCAAAGGCGGAAAATACGGCGTCTCTTCTTTTTCTGTAAATTTTTTTCATGCGGTTGATGTGACGCTCGAAATATCCTTTTTCTATGAAAGCCGCCAGCGTCAACTGTTCAAATACGGGAACGGTGCAGGCGTAGAAGGAAAGACGTTCTTTATAGAGTTTGAGCAGATCCGGAGGGAGAATCATGAAACTGATGCGCATGGAGGGCGCTAAAAGTTTTGCGAAGGTGCTCAGATAGATGACACGCCCATTGCTGTCCATTTCATAGAGTGTGGGGACAATCTGTCCTTTGTAGCGAAATTCGCTGTCATAGTCGTCTTCGATGATGTACCCATGATTTTGTCCGATTTTAAAAAGCAATTCCCAACGTCTGCCGGCCGGCATGGTGATGCCCAAAGGAAAATGATGAGCCGGGGTGATGTGGAGTACATCGGGAAGCACATCGCAGCCTTCCAAACTCAATCCCTGCTCGTCGAGGGGCAGGGGGAGAATTTTTGCTCCCTGTTCACTGAAAATTTTAGAAATCTTCGGATACCCGGGATTTTCAATACCGTAAATTTTGTCTCTGCCCAATAGTTGAATCACAAGACCTGCAAGATATTCCGATCCAGCGCCTACAACGATCTGTTCCTCAGAAACCTCTATA
>CANQNM010000043.1 GCA_947625265.1 uncultured Clostridia bacterium | reverse complement strand
TTCTGTACCGCCCCGGCGCGGTATCGGTCATGAAAAGTGCCGCCTCGATGGGAATGGTTCCGCTCCCGCACATGGGATCCCAAAAAAGAACGTCTTCCCGCGGACGGGACAGTCTGCAAAGAGCGGCCGCAAGGGTTTCTCGCACCGGGGCCGCATTGCTTTCCGGCCTGTAGCCCCTTTTGTGCAGCGCCGTGCCGGAAGTATCAATCATCAGGGTCGCCAAATTGTCAAGGATCAAAAATTCCACCGAGAACCTGCAGCCGTCACCGTCAAACCATTTTTTCCCGTATTTCTCTCCCAAACGCGTGGCAATCGCCTTTTGAACGACTCCCTGACAGGCGGGAACGGAGGTGAGTTTACTTCTGACACTGTGTCCGTTCACAGAAAAGGTATCTTCGGAACCGATGAAACTCTCGAAAGGCATAGTTCTGACTCCCTCAAACAGACTGTCAAAGGGATTGGGAGAATCGGTATCGCACTGACCGACTCGGATGAACACCCGCTCGGCATACCGCAAAGCAATGTTGCATCGGCACAAATCCCTCAGTTCTCCTTCAAACACCACTCTGCCGTCGATGGTAGAAAGACGCTTCAATCCCAAGGCGTCCAATTCCTCTCCCAAAAACTTTTCAAGGCCGAACAGACATGTCGCCACAAACTCCATTTTCATCCTCCCAGATACATGGTCGGCGAAGCGACGCCCATAAATAGGCGCACACGCCGCCTCACATTATACCACCATTTCGAAATTTGTCAATTGTCCTTCACTCCTTCGAAAGGCGCGACAAATCCGTTGGGGTCGGCGGAAGAAATATCTCCCCCCACCACGCGTCCCCTGTAAATGAAAAGTGTTGCCAGAACCTTCTCCCGGCTTCCTTTGTAGTTTGTGAGTGCAAACACCACCTTCTGAACGCTTTTCCCCGCGAAATCCTGCAAATCACATCCTTGTGACAGTTGAAGTTTGTTATATTCTGCAAAACTTCCGCTGAAATTCTTCGGAATCGTCACCGTTTTGTCAAACTCCGGCCGTTCTTCGGTCTCCCACCCAAACTGACGTAAAAACTCTGACATGTCCGAATAGTCCTGAATTCCGTCATACCTGATAGAATCGCCGGAAATCGCCGGATTTTCTGAAAGCGTAGGATCTCCCGCCACGTCTGCGATGGGTAAAAAGATCACGAGCGCAGACACCAACAGAACGCCCAACAGCAGTGTTCCGCAAAATTTCAAAGTTGACGCACGCACGGACAGTATAAACATGATATCTCCCTTTCTTATCTTCGATCTGTAAAACTATTTATATTTTATTCAAACTTGTCCCATGCACTTTTTTCAAAAAAGCTCTTGTCGTGGCAAAGAATCTGTGATACAATGTCTGGGTATATTTTTGATGCAGGGAGGGGCACGCCGTTGAATCATCTTCTTTGGCCGGATTGGTATTTCGAAGACATCACCTATATCCCCGCCGGTTTTTTTGAAAAGAACAAAATACGATATTTAATCTGTGACATAGACAACACGCTGGTTTCCTATACCGACCCCTTGCCCACTCCTCCCGTTTTGGATTTTTTTGAAACCTTGGAAAGAGAAGGAGTGCAGTTGGCCTTTGTTTCCAACAACAGCAAGCAGCGGGTCACAACTTTCGCGGAACCCACCGGTAAACCGGCGGTGTACAGCGCGGCAAAACCCCTGCGAAGGGGCGTGCGAGCCGCCATGAACGCCATACACGCCACCCTAGAGGAATGCGCCATGTTGGGAGATCAACTTCTGACGGACGGTCTTGCCGCAAAGAACATCGGTATGCGCATGATTCTAGTCAATCCCATAAAAGACGACAAGAAGAATATGCTTTTCCGCACCAAGCGGCGCATTGAACGACCCGTTCTGCGCAACTATCTCAAGCAACACGCCATTAACGATCCCCGACCTTGGAAAAGTTTAAAGACCAGAAGAAAGAAATAAAAACAGAATCTCACAACCGTTACTTACAAAGGAGAGTAAACTATGAGCGCCCAGTTCGGACCCTCGGGAAACAGCCTTTCCTTCTTTGAATCGGGACACAAACACAGTTTTGAGGCGCCCGCGTACCTCGCGTCCATGGGATTGGACGCCTATGAATATTCCGCCGGAAACGGCATAACCGGCGGCGAGGCTGTTTTCCTCAAAATCGGAGAGGAAGCAAGGAAATACCGCATCGCTCTGTCGCTCCACACCCCCTATTTTATTTCTCTCTCAGGCGTAGATCTGGAAAAAAGGCTGAAAAGTCTGGAATACATTGAAAAGAGTTTGTGGGCTGCGCAGCTCATGGGGGCCGACATCATTGTGATACACTGCGGATCGGCGGCAAAAATCAAAAGAGAGGAGGCCATGGCGCTCTCCGCCGACACACTGTACAGAACTCTTGAAAAATTTCCAGACACTCCCGTCCGTTTCGGAGTGGAAACCATGGGCAAAGTCAATCAATTGGGAACCCTTGAAGAGGTTCTTGCCCTGTGCAAAATGGACAGACGTCTCTGGCCCGTCGTGGATTTCGGACATCTCAACGCCAGAAACAGGGGAGGAGTTTTCAACACTTCCGACGATTACAGAAGGGTTTTTGATCTTACCGCAAAGGAACTGGATGACGAGCGTGCCAGAAACATGCATTGCCATTTTTCGAAAATCGAATACACCGACGCCGGCGAAAAAAGACATCTCACCTTCTCCGACCGGCACTTCGGTCCGGATTTTCTTCCGCTTATGGAATGCATCGCCACGGAAAATCTAAATCCGAGAATCATCTGCGAATCCAATGGCACTATGGCAGAGGATGCGTTGACCATGAAAAAGGCATACGAAAAATGTCTCCTTGTTCAATCGACCTGAAGCGCCGCTCCGGATTCACGTCTAATGCCCCGATCGCGCGCGATTGCGTCTTTCCGTCATATCGCGCAGTTCTCCCAGACAATACAGCATGGTACGGTCATCGTCAATCCCCGTTGTCTGATAAAAAATCTTCCGGCACATCTGCGCAGTCGAAACGGCAGAGAATGCCTGAAAAGCATATCTTAAAAACATATACGGTACAAAATTCGGACAAATATATAGAAGAAAGGGCAAAATATGAAGATTCTGGTAATTAACGGGCCGAATCTTGATCTGACGGGAGAGCGGGACACGGCACGCTGCGGCGCCCCGTCGCTGACATCCATAGAAAACCGGATGGAAGAACGCGCGGATGAGTACGGTTGGGAACTGGAGTTCCACAAAACCAACCATGAAGGGGAAATTATCGACCTGATTTACAGTTCGCGTCTTGACTGCGACGCAGTGATTCTCAATCCGGGCGCGTACAGCAGTTACTCTTACGCCATCAGAGATGCGGTGGAAGCGGTGTCCGTTCCGGTGATCGAGGTACATCTGTCCAATTTTCCCGAGGATCGGGCACAGCGCCGCGCGTCGGTTATCGCTCCGGTATGTCGGGGAACCATTACGGGTTTCGGCGCGGCGTCCTATATTCTTGCAATGGAAGCGCTCGTGGAAATCGTCGAATAACTTTTGTAAATTTATAAACGGGCGGCCAACGCCGCATTTCCCACAAAAAAATTGAAAGGAAGGAATTACATGAACATGCATTTAAAAAAGGCAACGGAAGCGCTGCCGGAAGGTATGGACGCGCTGCTGGTCACCAACAACCGCAATCAGCGCTGGCTCAGCGGCTTCAACTTTGAGGACGGATACGTCCTTGTGACAAGGAAAACTTCCTACCTGCTCACTGACTCCCGCTATATTGAGGCAGCCGAAAAAGGAGCACAGGGCGTCACGGTTCTGCAAATGGCCGGCAAAAGAAGCGATATGTTCAGAAAAATTTTTGAGGAAAACGGCGTAAAAACCGTGGGATTTGAAGACACGTGGGTAACTGTGGCCGCCTACGAAAATCTCAAAAAAACCCTTGCGGGCTTTGAACTGATCCCCGCGGGCAAACTTCTTGAAAATATCCGGGAAACCAAAGATGACGATGAAATCGACAGGATCATCGCCGCGCAGCGGATTGCCGAGAAGGCTTTCGAGCATATTCTGGGCTTTATCTCTCCGGACCGAACAGAGCAAGAAGTGGCGCTGGAACTGGAATTCTATATGCGTTCTCTCGGCGCCGAAGGAACAAGTTTTCCCACTATTGCGGTGTCCGGATCCGCTTCGGCTCTCCCCCACGGTGTTCCCCGCCCCATAAAACTGGAAAAGGGATTTTTCACCATGGACTACGGCGCGCTGTACGAGGGATACTGTTCCGATATGACAAGAACCGTGGTCATCGGCAAAGCGGATGAGGAGATGAAAACGCTTTACAACACCGTCCTTTCGGCGCAACTTGCGGCAGAGGAAGCCATTGCCGAAGGAGTAACCGGTGCAGCGCTGGACAAAATCGCCCGCGACATTATCGACGCGACGGCATACAAAGGATGTTTCGGACATTCTCTTGGTCACGGCGTGGGCATGTATATTCATGAGGCGCCCGGCGTGTCGGGCGGCAACACTGCCGGATTGAAGGTGGGGCACGTCATCACGATTGAACCGGGCATTTACGTAAAAGGGAAATACGGCTGCCGCATTGAAGACATGGCCGCAATCCGTAAAAACGGCGCGGAGATTCTGACAAAATGTCCGAAACACCTCATCGAACTGTAATTTTTTGAGTAAAAAACATTTTTTTTAAAATAGGTATTGAAAAAGCAAAGAAAATATTATACAATAAACTGAGTAAAATGAGAATATACTTCTACGGAGGAATAAAACATGGTAGTAGCCGGCGATTTTAAGAACGGTGTCACCTTTGAGATGGAAGGAAATGTGCTGCAGGTCATCGAATTTCAGCATGTAAAGCCCGGAAAGGGAGCAGCGTTCGTGCGCACAAAGTTGAAGAATGTGATCACAGGCGCCGTCACCGAACGCACATTCAGTCCCACGGACAAATTCGAGAATGCCTATGTCGAAAGAAAAGAGATGCAGTATTCCTATGATGACGGAGATCTGTATCACTTCTTAGACACCGAGACTTGGGAAGAAACCCTAATCGCGCACAATCTGGTAAGCGACAATTTCAAGTTCGTGAAAGAGGAAATGATGTGCAAGGTGGTTTCCTACAAGGGCAATGTTTTTGCAGTGGAACCTCCCACCTTTGTGGAGTTGGAAGTGACCGCCACCGATCCTGGATTTGCCGGAAACACGGCCACAAACGCTCTGAAACCCGCAACGCTTGAGACGGGCGCAGTCATTAAGGTTCCGCTTTTTATCGAAGTGGGCGAAAAACTGAAGATCGATACCAGAACCGGCGAGTATCTTTCGAGAGCTTGAACCGGAGATGAATCAACAGAAGGAGGAAGGATCATGACGCTGACCGAAAAAGCCGCGCACCTGAAGGGAATAATGGAGGGAATGGAGTTCCAGCCTACTACCAATGAGGGGAAACTAATCGCAAAAATGGCCGAACTTCTCGACGAGATGGCAATGACCATAGAAGATCTGGAAAAACGCGTGGACGTCATCGACGATTTTACCGATGAACTTGCGGATTATGCAAAGGAAATTGACGACGATCTGACCGATCTTGAAGATCTTGTTCTTTCAAATGAGGAAGAAGAGAACGAAGAGGATGAGGATGGCCGCGAAGAAGACGGTGAAGAAGATTGGGAAGACGGAGACGACGACAGCGAAGATGGTGAAGACGGCGAAGACTACGACGGCTATGAAACCGAGTGTCCCATATGCGGAAAAACCGTGTTTTTCACCGATGAAGACGATCCGGAAGATGTGGTATGTCCTTCCTGCGGAGAACATTTTTCCTGCGTTTGCGACGGAGACTGTTCCGACTGCGGGGATCCCTGCCCAGCAAGGGACGAGAATCGGGAAGACTGAGTAAAGCGGGACATCGGGAAAAGAGCGGGATGTTTCGCGTAAAACGGGTGTTTTGGCGGCGATCCCGCAACTAAAAACCAAACCGTATGAAAGACCGCGCCGCACGGAGATGACGTGCGGCGCGGTTTTGATTTTCTTAAACGCTCTTTGTTTTACTCCGAAGGCGCATCTGCCCGCCGTCAACCGTCTTCTCGCCAAAAAATTTCCGAAACAGAGCGCTCCAAACTGCCGTCCGGAAAAACTCTTTGCCTTACAAAAAATTTGGGGCGCGATTTTGCACAGCGCGGAAATATCATTTTTCTCTTGCATTTTCTTTTCGAATATGGTATAAGTATGGAAGCGTCCGCACGTCGCGCAGTTGTCATAAAACGCAAAAACCGAAAAAGGAGAAACCTGATAGTGAACTCTGAGGAACGGCTTCTTCTGCAATACTTTTCTTCTTCACCGCAAAAATTGGAAGATGCGCGCAAACGTCTGAAGGCGCATGAACCCCTCGCCTATATTCTGGGGGAAACCGTCTTTTTCGATGAAACCTACAAAGTAAATCCGTCGGTGCTCATCCCCCGTCCAGATACCGAACGTGTGGTTGAACATGTGCTGAAGCGTCTTCCGAAGGGTGGGACATTGCTGGATCTCTGCTGCGGATCCGGATGTATCGCCATTTCGACGCTTTGCCACAGTGAAAACACCCGCGCGTCGCTTTTGGATATCAGTTCCGAAGCGCTGGATATTGCGCGGGAAAACGCGCGGCAAAATAGAGTTCTGGAACGGTGCGCGTTTATCTGCGCCGATTTAAAGAAGGGGTTGCCGATAGAAAATCGGTATGATGTAATCGTCTCCAACCCCCCCTATGTGGCAAGCGAGATCATCGACACTTTGGAAGAGGAATGCTCGTGGGAGCCACGCATAGCCTTCGACGGCGGAAAAGACGGCGGAGAATTCTACCGACTCCTGCTGGAACTTTGCCCTCCGCTTTTGAAGGAGAACGGCGTTCTGGTTTTTGAAATCGGATACGATCAGAGAAAACTTATGGAAGATCTTTGTGCCAAACACGGCATGGATGTCGAAATATATAAAGATTACGGAAAGAATGACCGGGTAGCGGTAGTAAACCCGGTAAAAATACGCTGATGAATCACAATCCTATCGTAGAAGGATGGTACGCCGATCCCGAGGCGAGAACCTACAAGGGAAAACATTACATATACGTGACCAAATCCCTTCCCTTCAAAGAACAGTTGAACCTTGACTGCGTAGTCTTAGACGGCAAAGGAACGCCGGAAATCGTCCGGGATATTCTCGATATGTCCGATTTTCCCCGTGTAACTCATGCCGTGTGGGCGCCGACGGTCGTTGAAAAAAACGGAAAATACTATATGGTTTTTTCCTCCAACAATATTCAAAAAGACGGGGAACCGGGCGGACTTGAGATCGCCGTTTCCGACACACCCGAAGGTCCTTACAGAGCCATACTCCCAACCCCCCTTGTCGATCGCTTCATTTTCGGCGCACAGCCCATCGACGCACATTTCTTTAAGGATGACGACGGAAAGATCTATCTGTATTTTGGCGGTTGGGGACACTGTGTCCTTGCGCAAATGAATCCGCGTATGAACGGTTTTACACCTTTTTCAGACGGCAAGATTTTTTTGGAACTCACGCCGGAAGGATATGTCGAAGGTCCCTGTATGCTCAAAAGAAAGGGAACTTACCACTTCATGTTCAGCACCGGAAGATGGACAGACGGAAGTTACGGTGTGTGTTCCTGCGCTGCGGACAGTCCGCTCGGTCCTTTTCTCCATCCAAAAAAAATTCTGAGCGCCCAACCTCCCCTGGCGGACGGACCCGGACATCACGGCTATCTGCAAGTGGGCGAGGATTCTTTCAAAATCGTCTATCAACGCAGAATTGTAGGCGATGTGAATCCCCATCACCGAATTCTCTGCATGGATGATCTCTCTTTTGACGAAAAAGGAGAAGTGGCGCCTGTAACCATGACATAAGAAAATTTCTTTTTGAAACTTTTTCTTCGCAACACTGTTTTACACAACATACGTCGGGTGTAGTTCTCCGATTTTTCACCTTTTCCGCACAGCGCAATATACTTTATAGTATGAATTCTTAAAAGAACCGGAAAAGCGAGTCCAAATACGAATTCCCTTTGACCGCTTTCTGCGGTAAAATCCACAAATTCCCCTGAAAGGAGATTTTCGCCGCACAAAACCGGAATATCCGGCGAAAGGCGACAAAGTTTTATGGAACTCACACTGTTGGGACAAAAAATCCATTGTAAGACGGAGGGGACAGGTCCCGCCGCGATCATCCTTGAAGGATGGGGAACCAATGCGGATGTCTACAGTTCCATTTCCGCCCAACTGTCTGTGAAGTATACCGTGTATACCCCGGATCTGCCGGGTTTCGGAAAGAGCGAAGAACCGCACAGCCCGTGGGATGTGGGCGATTACGCCGATATAGTTATCGCGTTTGCAAAAGAACTTTCTCTTGAACAGGTAACGCTCATCGGTCATTCCTTCGGCGGGAGAATCATTCTGAAACTGCACGAAAAAGACCTTCCTTTCAGCATCGACAAAATTCTGCTCATCGACAGCGCGGGCATTCGCCCCCGCGACACTCTTTTAAAAAAATGCCGCAGACTGAAATATAAAGTAGGCAGAAAATTCCTTGAAATATTCGACAAAGACAGGGTGGAGGAATACAGACTGAAACACAGTTCCGCTGATTACCGCGCCGCTTCCCCCATGATGCGGGAAGTTTTAAAAAAGACCGTTTCAGAGGATCTGACCCATCTTCTTTCCAAAATCGAAGTTCCCACTCTGCTTGTATGGGGAAGAAACGACACCGCGACCCCCCTTTCCGACGGACAGTTGATGGAAAAATCCATCAAAGACGCGGGATTGGTGGTTTTGGAGGGTGGGCACTATTCCTTTCTCGATTGCCCGGGACTTTTTTCAAGAGTTGTTTCCTCCTTTTTCAAACTGTAGCCGCAGGTCAAAGGCTTCCTCTTTGCGCCGAAGCGCCCGTTGCCCATCCCGCGCAGTTAAAGTGTTTTCACCTCTTCCCTTTTGTCCTTGTCCTCCCAAACTCATGCAAATTCTCTGAAAGGAGTCCTTTGCTTCGACGCGTCCTCTCCCCTTCCCGATTTTTTGCTGTTTGACGGTCGATACAAAGCATAAAATTCAAAGTGGAACTCTTTTTCACTCTTCTTCCCCTTGCCTTTGCTTTCCCCGCTTTCATTGGCGCATACACCTATCACCTTCATATGTTCCAACTAAACTCTTACCACTATGATGTGGAAAAGAAGTGGATTTTAAAAAATCTCCGCGGTGTATCGGCTCTCTTTTTCCCCTGTGCCTTCGGAGCTGCTCTTTCTCTGATTCCTATTCCTTCAGCCGCCTCGGTGTATATCCGCGGCGGTTTCCTGACGCTTCTTTTCGTTTCGGTGTGGCTGACATTTCTCTATCGCAAAATGCGCGTGAAAGCAAAAAAGCCCCTTGTGTATACCGACCGAGTCAAACGCCTTACGTGCACTGCGGCAGGAGTTTTCGCCGCCATCCTTCTCGGACTGTTTCTTATTCCGAGATTTTGGGGAGGTTTTGAAAAAGGCGGAAGGTGGGCGTCTGCCTTCGGGTGTGCGGTCATCGGACTGATGCCTTTGTACGTCATGTTTGCGGATCTTCTGAACAAACCGCTTGAAAATTCCATACGCAGACGTCTGACAAACGAAGCCAAAAGACTTCTTTTGGGAAACAGAAACCTGAAGGTTATCGGCGTCACCGGCAGTTATGGAAAAACCAGCGTCAAATATTTTCTCACCGCTCTCCTTTCGGAAAAATACAATGTGCTCATGACTCCCGAGAACTACAACACCCCCATGGGTGTGGTCAAAACAATCAGAGAACATCTGTCCCCCCTTCACGAAATTTTCGTTTGCGAAATGGGCGCGAAAAGAGTGGGAGAAATCAAGGAACTGTGCGATCTTGTGCATCCGCAAAGTGGAATCATCACTTCGGTCGGCCCCCAGCATTTGGAAACCTTCGGAAGTCAGGAGCGGGTAAGAAAGACCAAATTCGAACTGGCGAGGGCATTGCCGAAAGACGGCGTCATTTTTCTCAACGCCGACAGTGACGAACTGATGAAGGAGGACTACAGGGGGAAAAGAATTCTTTACAGCCTTGAAAACAAAGGGGACTACAACGGCGAGAACATTCGCACCGACGTTTCGGGCACTGAATTCACAGTTTCTCACAAAGGTGAAAAGGTGCGGTTTTCTACCCCTCTGATCGGGCGGCACAATGTTTTGAACATCGTTGGCGCCATCGCGGCGGCACATGAGGAGGGAATATCTTTTGATGACTTGAAAGCGCCCGTAAAAAGGCTGCAAAGCGTTCCCCACAGACTACAACTTCTTGATAAGGGATCCGCCGCCGTTATCGACGACGCCTACAACTCCAACCCGGAGGGAGCAAAAGCCGCGCTTGAAACGCTCGCGCTTTTTGACGGTTATAAAATTCTTTTGACCCCGGGTATGGTGGAGTTGGGGGAAAAGATGGAAGAATGCAACGAAAATTTTGGAAAGCAGGCGGCGAATGTCTGCGACTATGCGGTGTTGGTGGGAAAAAAGCAGACTGAACCGATTCTTCGAGGTCTGCTTGAAAAGGGATTTCCAAAGGAGAAAATTTTTCTCGCCAAGGACTTTTCGGAGGCCATTGCTCACGCCTACGCTTTGCCCACCGAAGGAAAAAAACCGGTCATTCTTCTGGAAAACGATCTGCCGGATAACTTTTAGTTCATTTGTTCCGATATTTTTCGGGCAAACACCCAATTGAGCGCACTCCGGAATTTTTGATCCACCCCGCCAGAAATTGGCGGGGGAACATATAGCATATAAAATTTAAGCGAAAGGAATCTTTGCGTTGACGGGAGCATTGAATTCATATTCCCACGGCAAACAAAGTAAAATCGGTATGAAAATCAGAGTCGGGCTTTTTTTCGGCGGAAACAGCGTAGAGCATGAAATCTCCATCATCACAGCGCTTCAGGCAGCGGAATACATCGACAGGGAAAAATATGAGGTCGTGCCCATATACATCACCAAAGACAACAGATTTTACACAGGAGAAGGGACGAACCGAATCGAAAACTATAAAAACATCCCGGAACTGCTGAAAAAAGCCACACAGGTTCTTTTGGCCAAGGGACAGCGCGGAGCGGTGGATCTGATTCGCTATCCGCGAAAAAGTTTTAAAAACAACGTGGTATCGTCCATCGACATCGCTCTGCCCGCCGTTCACGGAACCAACTGTGAGGACGGCACACTTCAGGGAATGCTTACCCTGTTGGATCTGCCCTACGCCGGATGCGACGTTTATGCCTCTGCTCTTGGCATGGACAAATACGCGATGAAAGCGGTTCTCGCCTACAACGATATTCCTGTGCTGAAGGGGGTTCTCTGCTCCTCTTTTGAGTATGACAAAAACGGCGGGGAACTTCTTGATCGACTGGAAAATGAGATCGGCTATCCCTTGATCGTCAAGCCCTTCAACCTCGGTTCAAGCATCGGCATCTCCAAAGCAAGGGATCGCGCTGGACTAAAAAAGGCATTGGAAAACGCCTTTACCTACGCCGAGACCGCACTTTGTGAGCATGCCATCATGAACTTGAAAGAGATCAACTGCGCGGTTCTCGGCGACCGGAATGAGGCGCAGGCTTCCGAATGCGAACAGCCCTGCAACAGCGATGACATTCTCAGTTATGAAGACAAATACATCGGCGGATCCAAACCGTCCAAGGGAACAGGCAAGGGAATGGCGTCTCTCAAGCGCAAAATTCCCGCGCAGATTACTGAAGAAGAACGCGACCGTATCAGAACCCTCGCTGTCAAGGCCTTTCGTTGTCTTGGATGCAGCGGTGTTGCGAGAATTGATTTCATGATGGACATGGATGACCGAAAGATCTACCTCAACGAAATCAACACCATTCCCGGTTCCCTCTCCTTCTACCTGTGGGAACCTTTGGGCATCGGTTATAGGGAACTTCTTGACCGAATTCTCACCATCGCGGTGAAACGGTACAACAAAAGCCAAAAAGTCGTCCATTCTTTCGCCTCCAACGTTCTGTCCGGCGTGTCCATGGGCACAAAACGGGAAAAGGGAAGCAAGGGATAAAACCTTCGAACACAACAAATCCGTGCAACCGCCTTCCCGTGCGCCGATACAACAAAACAGGGTGAAAATCGTCCGAAAAATTCCATATCCAACCTCTGCGCCCCGCCGGCAAAAAGCAAGCATTCCGGCGGGGTGAATTTTTATGCCCGTGGCCATGCGGCCTTTGTGCGAATTCTCCTGTTTTTTACACAATAAACAGAAAAATCGAAAATCCGGAATCCGAAATTTGAAGTCCAAACGCAGAACTTCAATCATCGAATTTCGACATCCGAAAACCAAAACGTCCAAAACCGAGATATCGCCTTTTCCCTGTTTTCCTTCTTTTTCTTTGAAACTTCTCTGCTTCGACAGACTTCTTGTTTTGTCCGTGCTACACTCTACATGCTGTGTAAAGAGATCCTCCGGTTTTTACCTGCATGCCGGCGATCAAAATCCAAAGGTCTGAAAAGAGGGAGGAACTGTGGAGATATACGGAGACATTTACATGCTGATCAATGTTCTCTGCGATTTTTCGGTACTTTTCCTAACCTCCCTGCTGCTGCGCAGAAAGGTAAAAATAAGGCGAATATTTTTGGGAGCGTTTCTCGGCGGATGTTTTTCGCTGCTGTACCTGTACATCGCGGAAAAATTTTTCCTTTCCGCGTTTCTGGCGATTCTCTTTTCGCTCGCCATGGTGCTTTCGACCTTTTCCTTTCACGGATTCGGCTCCTTTGTGCGAGCGCTTACATATTTCTATGTGATATCGTTCCTGATGGGCGGGATTGTTACGGCGCTTCACCGTTTTCTTTTAAAAACTTCACCTTCACCTCTTGCCGCCCAAGGAATTCTTCTGCTTTTCCTTTTGATCGCGGCATTGGGCGCGCTTTTCGGCAGCAAGATTCTTGACAGGCGGCGTCGGATACGCGACGCAGAATTGATTTTCACAGTTGGAAAGGATCTGCACAGGGTTTCTGGGCTAATCGACAGCGGAAATCTCCTCACCGACCGAGAAACCGGACTGTGCGTCATCATTCTCTCTCCGACGGTTTTCAAGAAAGATTCCCCGCCCCAATGCGACAGACTTCTGCCGCTGCGCACGGTTTCTTCCACCGCCTCTTTTCCGTGTTTTCTCCCCGACAAACTGTCTGTAAACGGAAAGGAATGCCGGGCGCTTCTGGCAATTTCCGCAAACTGCGCCTCTTTCGGCGGCACGCAGGCGCTAATCCCAGAAACACTCTTGCTATAAGGTGACGGGCGCCAAACCGGGGCCGGTTTGAGACGGCGGATTTTCACCCCGTGCACCGAAAAAGTCCTTAAAAATTTAAAAATACAGAAAGGTATTTCCTGCGGGCTTTTCTTGCCTAAGCAAAACTCCGCTTACCCAGAACTTCCGCGCACCCCACGGAAAAATTTTCGGATGATTTCCTGTGCGGAGGGGGCATCCTTGCCGGCGCAAGGCATCCGCAATAAAAAACAACAACGACAAGCAGAAAAAATGCCGAAAACGGTCTGCGTAAAGCGGTCTTCCGTTTGACTCCCGTCCGTCTTAAAACCGTTTTAAAAGGCGGTACATTGAATGTATATACGGCTTTCCCATTGTTCCACAAGCGTTTGAAAAGGACGAGCGCCTCCTTTTATATACCGAAATCTGCCGGAGAAATTTTTTTATCAACAGAATTGAAGGAAAAACCGTTCAAAAAACAACCGAGTTCCTGTATGTATATATTCAAATACACCGTACACAGAATCACATGTGCCAAAACAGCGTGCCAACAGTTTCTTTTGCCCTTCAAAACCAAAATCCATAAGAAAGGAATGCGTTTTGCTTCAAAAATATACAATCGTGACATTCATTGCCTCCATTTCTCAGAGAATCAAAAACATGTATTCCAGACTTCTCTTTGTTCTGGGAATCGGAAAAGAAAATTCGGTAAACTATATCGGTGGAAGCGACACACTGCCCACACCTCTTGAAAAAGAAGAAGAACAGCATCTCATTGGACTGATGGGCGAGGATGCATCCGTACGGGACACCCTGGTGGAACACAACCTCCGTCTTGTGGTATATATCGCCAAGAAATTTGAAAGCACCGGCATCAACATCGAGGATCTGATTTCCATCGGCACCATCGGACTGATCAAGGCGATCAACACCTTTTGTCCGGAAAAAAGCATCAAACTGGCCACCTACGCTTCCAGATGCATTGAAAACGAGATTCTCATGTATATCCGAAAAAACACGGGATTGCGTCAGGAAGTTTCCTTTGACGAACCGCTGAACGTGGATAGAGACGGCAATGAACTGCTGCTGTCAGACGTGTTGGGCTGTGATGAAGACAGTGTTTTCGCCTCCATAGAATTGGAGGAAGACCGAAAAACCGTCAGACGTGCCCTGGCGGAACTGGACAAAAGAGAACGGGTAATCATTGAACTGCGCTACGGTCTTAACGGGGGAAAGGAACACACACAAAAAGAGGTGGCAGACATGCTGGGCATCTCTCAATCCTATATTTCCCGTCTGGAAAAGAAAATCATTGATCACCTTCGAGAGGAAATCGGGGAATTGGTGTAGATCTTTTTTACAGGAAAACAAAAAACAACAAATATTAAATATTGCATGTATAAAAATTCATAACTTTCATCTACAAATTTCTTGACAGTATTTCTCTTTTTATGCTATAATCAGTGAAAACTGAACGTCCTGTACGCTATGCAGCCAAAGGATGCGGCGGAATGCAGAGAATAGAAATTTATAACCGTTCGGGCGCCGGTGACCTATGTCAAAGGCGCCCTTTTTATAAAACCGCGCTGCGGCGCAAAAAGGAGTACTCAATATGGCTTTTTACTACCCCGAAGTTTCTCATACCTTCAACGAATATCTTCTGGTTCCGGGATATTCCTCCTCAGAATGCATCCCGGCAAACGTCTCTTTGAAAACTCCTCTTGTAAAATTCAAAAAGGGAGAACAACCCGCCATTTCCCTAAACATTCCCCTCGTTTCGGCCATCATGCAATCGGTTTCGGGGGACAGACTGGCGGTCGCCCTGGCTAAGGAAGGCGGCGTATCCTTCATCTACGGTTCCCAATCGGTGGAAGACGAGGCGGCCATGGTTCAAAGAGCCAAGAGTTATAAAGCGGGATTCGTTGTCAGCGACTCTAACGTAACTCCCGACGACACCCTTGAAACGGTTATCGCGCTGAAAGAAAAATTCGGTCATTCCACCATCGCCGTCACCGACGACGGCACCGCCACGGGAAAACTCATGGGTATCGTCACCAGCCGTGACTACAGAATCAGCAGAATGTCGCCGGATACCCCGGTGAAGGAATTCATGACGCCCCTTGAAAAACTGGTGGTCGGCGCGGAGGATACGACTTTGAAGGCCGCAAACGACATCATTTGGGACAACAAACTCAACTCCCTCCCCATTGTGGAC
>CANQNM010000042.1 GCA_947625265.1 uncultured Clostridia bacterium | reverse complement strand
ATTATGATGGACGAAGCCTTTGACAAGATGGACGACAACCGCATCATCAGTATGATGCAATTTTTCCGTTCTCAGGATTTTCAAATCATTGTCGCCGCGCCGTCGCCTAAAATGGAAGTCATTGGAGAAAATGTAGATACCATTTTGGTGACATATCGGGAAGGTTATGCCAGTACGGTCGAGGGATACACCTATGAAGAACTATGAGAAGGAAATTTTGAACAGCCTGATTGATAAATATGAGCGAAGCAAAAGTTTTACCGAAACCAATGCGGTAAAACAAAGTTTTTCTATAGATCCATCGGCCCTTTTCCCAAAATATGCCGACGACTCGGACTACGAAACCTTTACGGAAATCAACGGGGCAATCCGGTCATTGGAAAACCTCGGACTGGTAAACTGCCAACAGGAAAAAGGCGGCGTTGTACGCCGCATTTCCTTGAATTGTGATGCACTTGATCAATGTTATGATTATGCGGGGCGAACGCCCAAAAAAGCAATCAACGCAAGACTGACAGAGTTGTTTGCGGCATATCGGGATAAAAATGAGGTGCTGTCCGCCTATTGTGGCGAGCAATTGCGCCGTATAGCAGAAAACAAGTCCGTGAAGTATTCCGATGAACTGGAAACTTTGGAAAACATCCTAAAAGCTCTATCGAAAATTTTTGATATTCAGTCCGAAATATTTCAGCGGGATTTTTCCGTGCGGGTTTTCGGGGATTCCAAGGTATTCGAGAAAATCAGGGATCGCCTTGTGTCTGTTCTGTGTGCGTACGGCGATTTCCCGGATAAGGAGACCGTTCTTGAGGACTTGAATATTGTCCGAAATCCGGGGCATGTGTATTTCAAGGGCAGCGGCGTTCTCACTGTAGCCGGGCAAAGACTGGATATTCGGGAACTTCACGGGGATATTGCGATTTCTTCCTCGTTACTTTCATCCGTCAAACAAATTGAAGTGCGCGGAGACACGGTCATGACCATCGAAAATCTGACCACTTTTCATGCCTTTTCGGAACCGAATGTCTTTGCGATTTACCTCGGCGGGTATCATAACGCAGATCGCCGGCAATTTATCAAAAAAGTTTATGAACAAAACAAAGACAAGCAATTTCTCCATTACGGCGATATCGATGCAGGGGGATTCCATATTCTGCGGCATTTACGCCAAAAAACAGGCGTGACGTTTGAACCATTTCGTATGGATGTAAACACCTTGCAGGCATATTCCGGGTACACAAAGCCGCTGACGGAAAATGACAGAAAAAGGCTGGAAAAACTATGCGACAGTGAATTTAAAGATACCGTAACCTATATGCTCGAACACAACTGCAAGTTAGAACAGGAAGCGCTGGACATATGAATTTCAGTGCCTTATCCTTTGCCCCGATGTTCAGGCTATCAAAAATACGGATTTAAGGACGTGGTATCATGTGTGAGGATATACACAGGATTTGAAACACGATCCGTTTGAATACCTTCGGGAATCTGATCCAGCAGGGTGGGGGCGCAGTTATGCATGGCGCACGACCATCGGTTTGCAGGCGGTAAACGACATGGAGCCTCCGCCTACTTGAAGAAACCTGCCGTGAAAAATGTAAAAAGGGAAATTTCTCTTGCGAAAGCGCAGCAGTTGATTGAATCCTACTATAAAACCGACCCCAAATAGCAGTCACTGCAAACGGAAGAAGCCGACAGGGTTTCTACACGGATTGCAATCATTCTTTCAAAAAAACTCCTTGAAAACCCTTAAAAACTTTTTGATTTGGAACCTGAAATAAGGCGATATGCTTGTAAAAAGCGGACTAGCATGGATAAAAAAGAGTTTATCGACAGACTAATAAATATTAGAAAGTATGGAAACGCAATATTTGTATTGCTATGAATTTTTATATCCTCAAAATATCATCAAAATCGGTCGAAACATGTGGGATTCGAATGAAAATGCCGCAACGGCGCGGAAATTTGGGCGTTAGATGTTTTCTAATGTTTCACTCACATTCGCTCCAAAACCGTGTGTCGTGAGGCGCGGGCGTCCGGTGGACACCTTTGCGCCGCAGGCGTAAAAGCGCCGACCGAGCCGACAGGCGAGACCGAGTCCTTCTGCCTCTAAATCAAAAATGTACCGCTTCGGCGAGGCATTTTGGGTTCATGTAGTGTGCGGGTCACAGAAGTCGTTCAAATTCTCGCGTAAGTGGGGATTTGATGAGTACGAGCCGGTGAAAGGCGTCAAAGACGGCTTTTGCCGGCTCGTGCGTTTTCCGCGCGGCTGAAACACGCCACACCCCCGGCCTCTGTGAAAAACGCCTTGAAATCGCGAGACTTTGAGTTGTTTTTCTTTATGAATCTGTGCGATCTGTCACAGTGGAGCGGCAGGCGGTTTTGGCGGAATTGCAGCAACGCAGCGGAAATGCAGCGAAAATTTATCTCGTCTGAGTTCGGTCGATCACAGTGCGTACTCGCTGATGCGATCCTCTATGAGGGTATAGCGAGTTCCATTTACGGTAACGGTATCGTTGTTCTTGATACATGCTTGAAATTCATCCGTTCAAACCCGTTCGTGATTCCGTTTAACTTTGACGTGTCTTTTCTGACATAGAACGTCTTTGTGATCTGCGATGTACTATGTCCGAGCAGATCAGCAACCTATTTCGGCGAGAGCGTCTTTATTGACCCGGGCGGCTGCGACTGTGTCGCGGACGTATTTACTCAGCATTCCATGGCATCTTTTTATGCAGACTTCGTGTGACTTCCCCCGTCTGCATCTCCCGAGGTATTGTTATGACAGTTTCGTAGTTGCCGTTGTTCTCCCGCGACTCGCAGCAAAGGTCGAGATAATTCAGAACCTCAATGTTCGTCTGATCGCGTCCTGTGAACATTTGTACTAAATTTTCGCCGTCGAATCCCTCTCGGTCGTATTTCGTCCACTTTTTCACCGAGCCTGACGGGTTTTTGACATTGACGAGCAGTCTGCCATCCTCTCTTTCGACCGAAAAATACTTTATGAACATTAAAAGCATGAATCGGCTGTGTTGTATTCGCCGGATTTTGCTTCGTCGTTGTTTCCAGCACCACAAATTTTTCGATATTGAAAGTGTTGTTCATTTTATTTTTAATATTTCTATGATATAAAATTTGGAAAAATGCCCATCACAAAAAAAGTAATCTTCAACTTCATAAAAAAAGAGGATAACACTTATCGCAAAACACATAAAGGTTGTAGATACGCATTGAAACGAATACCATAGCACCTACTTAAAACATGCAAACGGCCTTGTGAAAAACAGGCGGCGCGCTTCATAAACGATAACGCAGTTTGTCTTGTGTTACCGCCTGAAAAACGATTGGTGAAATATATGTCTAACGTGAATCATAAATTGGACGACGACCTGTTCGCCGCCCAAAGATAAACGGCGGCGGGAAGAGTCGGGAAGAGCGATCTCAAGGCGATGATATCTGTCCGTAGTAAAAGCGCTGCCGAACACAATCAAGCGTTCTCTACGTTCGTCCGATGAGGCAATATTTATGGCGATTTGAGCGTCTCTTTGTTTGGACGAAAAGATGTATTTCAATCGCTCGCCGCCATTTGCTGTCTGTGGAAATACACGAATAAAATGTTCCTTTCACTTTCATGTCAGGCTTTCTATCCAACTTCTGCTTGCTTACCTGTGCTTTCAGGCGGTTTCCCTCGCGCAGAAAAAAGGTTTTCGTCAAGATATCCTATTGCAATGACGTATAGCGTCAATAAACTCCACTCAAAAATACAGCAGCATCCAACGACTACGTAGTTGTCCAAGAAACTTTCGGCTTGATTTGCTAAAAACGATAAGTCATTCCCTGGCATGCACGGTTTTTCGTGGATACCCTGTCTCCTTGCCTGGTTTGTGTAAAAGTTTTCTAAAATTTTGCCGAAATTCTGCTTTTCTAAGGAATGTTGGGCACAGTAAAAGGGCTGCAGCATTTTTGCATTTTGCTGCAGCCTCTGAAATATTTCATTTCGCCCTTAACACAACTGTTTATGCGCAGTCTGTTTATTTGAAATTTGCTAAGTTCGCGTTCAACGATTTGACACACCGTTTGAAGAATTTGAAGAATTTCTCGATAACGTCTTCAACTCTTATTCTTATCAGAATTTTTTGGATCTGTTCTCGCGTTCCGCACGCGACTGCTCTTTTCGATGGCCGCCTTTCTTGTGAGAATTCTTTTCAGCCTTTTAGGATCAAATTTTTCTCTGCGGTCGAAGGCGTAAATTCCGTTCTTTTCCTGGTAAACGTCGGTCAGCTGCGTATAGCAGAAGGCACACATTTTTGGATTGTCCAGCAACACATCAATCAAACCTTTGAAACGTTTGTAGAATTCCTCCATATCCTTGGGTGCCTTTCCATACCCCCAATCGTCGCCGCCCTTCTCAGAAATGTCCCAGAAAATTCCACCCATTTCAGAAACGAAGTATGGCTGTCCGTCATAGTGTTCATGACGTTCGTTGTTGACGAAGACCTTTCCTTCGCCGGTCGCCAGAGATGCGTAGCGCTGTTTCATTGTTTTTGGATCCTGGTCGTAATCATGTACATCGTAAATATCCGTGACCACATGGACATATCCAGATGTGTCGATGATCGGACGGTAAGGATCAATGGCTCTTGTTACATTGTAAACATTCTGGAAGGTATCTGCTCTTCTGCGTTCCCCTGTTTCGTTGAAGGGACACCATCCCACAAGTGCCGGGGAAGAATAGTCTCTTTTCACCGCTTCCATCCAGCCAGGCAGGAAGGAGTTCAGCGCTCCGATATCTCCTTCGTTCATGCCCCAGTTGGGGAATTCTCCCCAGACAAGATACCCCAGTTTGTCAGCAAAATAAAGGGTATAGGGTTCAAAAACCTTCATGTGCAGGCGAGCGCCGTTAAAACCGACTTTTTTGGAAAGGAGAATATCGTTTTTAAGATCGTCCACCGTCGGCGCGGTGATGATGCCGTCAATATAGTACCCCTGATCCAACACCAATCTCTGATATAACGGTTTGTCGTTCAGTTCAATAGCATATCCGTTGACGGCAATTTTCCGCATGCCAAAATAGGTTGTTACGACGTCGTCGCCATAGGTGAGTTTCAGGTCATACAGATAGGGATGATCCGGATTCCACAGTTTCGCGCCGGGCATAGGAAGGGAAAAACTCACCGCTTTTCCCGTGGTTTTAAAGGACAGGGTACGCAGACTTTTGCCCTCAAAAAGCACCTCGGCGGTAACGGTTTCGCCGGGCTGGGTGTAGTCGGCAAAGGTGATCAGCGCGTCCAATTTTTTGTTGTCTACATCGGGCGTCAGTTTTATTTCGGAAATGTAATTTTTGGGGACATATTCCATCCACACCGTTTGCCAAATGCCGGTGCAGCGGGTGTAGTAGCAACTTTTGTTGTAATAGTTGAAATAGATTTGCTTGCCGGTGTATTGCAGCGAGTCTCTGCCGTTGTCATAACAGCGCACGACCACGGTATTCTCCCCCTCTTTTACGGCATTGGTGACGTCAAAAGTAAAGGGAGTATAACCGCCCCTGTGAGATCCCGCTGAGATTTCGTTGATCCATACCTCGGTGAAAAAGTCTGCCGCACCAAAATGAAGCAAAATCCTCCCGTTTTCTTTTTTCCAGTTTTCAGGAAGGGTGAATTTTCTTTTGTACCAGCAGGCGGTAAAAAAATCGGTATATTTGATGCCTGAAAGTTTGGATTCCGGAACGAAGGGGACAAGAATTTCTCGATCAAAACTTCCGTTTCCCTCTTTCCACAACTCTTTATATTTTCCAGAATCGCCAAAGTCAAACTCAAACTGCCATTTGCCGTTCAGATTCATCCATTGATCCCTTACCATGCGGGGACGAGGATACTCCGGTCTAGGAATATTCATGCTGTTTCTCCTTTGAAAGAACGTGAATTTCAGTAGAAAAGATCAATTTTCTACAATACATTTTATCGCTGACATTATAACATAGTTTGGTATGATGTCAACAGAAAAAACAAAATAATTGCAATTTTTCTTGTCATGACGCTTCTTCGCTTACCTGACAAACGGAAAATCATCCCCCTTTCATGCTTGCGGAATCTGTGGTGATCGGTCATGGAAATTCTCGGTAAAAAGGTCTTATAGATATTTCTTCCAGGTTCTAGGAAAGCAAGAATACACAAGGAAAAAAAATGTAAAATCCTCTTTACAAAAATCATAAAATGTTGTATCATAAGATGGGCGGCGTTGTGTGAGGCGCTGCGAACCGATGCACGTTGCCCGGCAGGAGTTGCCCGATAAAGTTGTCCGGCGAGGTTGCCCGGCAAAGTTGCCCGACAAAATTGCCCGAAGAAAGTTACTTTGGTTTGCCCTATGAAAGGGAGAACTGTTTTTATGAATACAAGAATTGTAAAAAATCCTTCAAACAGTGACTATGCCGATGCGGCGAATTGTCTTAAACGTGGAGGACTTGTGGCGTTTCCCACCGAAACGGTGTACGGGTTGGGCGCGAACGGTTTGGATTCGGATGCTGTGAAAAAGATCTACATGGCCAAGGGCAGGCCTTCGGACAATCCTTTGATCCTTCACCTTTTTTCCGCACAGGAGGCTGAAAAGTATTGCCAAACCTCCCCCTTATACTATAAACTTGCCATGGCGTTTATGCCGGGACCGCTTACGGTAATCATGAAAAAAAAGGAGATTGTACCGGACGCGGTTACCGGAGGTCTTTGTACCGTAGCCGTACGGGTTCCGGCACATCCCGTAGCGCGCAAACTTTTGGAAATCTCGGGCGTTCCCATTGCCGCTCCTTCGGCCAACATTTCGGGCAAACCCAGTCCTACAAAACTCAGTCATGTACTGCAGGACATGGACGGAAAAATCGATATGATTTTTGACGGCGGTGAGTGTACCGTCGGCGTGGAATCTACCGTTGTGAAGATCGATGGAGAGGATCTTTGTATTCTGAGGCCGGGCGCGGTCACTGGGGAGATGCTTACGCCCTTTTGCGCGAATCTTCATTTTGACCCCTGCCTTGAACATCCGGTGAGCGACGGTTTGTGTCCGTTGGCGCCCGGTATGAAGTATAAGCACTATGCGCCAAGGGCGAATGTTGTGCTGCTTGACGGAAATAAAGAGAGAATTTTATCCTTTTTGAAAAATCAGACCGAAAAGAGGGAAGTAGGTATACTGTGCGGAGAAGAGATGTGCCAAACGCTGGCATGCCCCCGTGCTCTCTCCTTAGGAAACGATCCCGAAGAAGAAGCGAGAAGACTCTTTTCCTGCTTGAGGGATTTTGACGAGAAACCGGAAATCCAGGTGATTTACGCACCGCTGCCCTCGAAAACCGGCATTGAATTCGCCGTATACAATAGACTGATTAAAGCTGCGGGTTTTACCGTTTTGTCACTGTGAAGCTGCGAAATCCGAACGCTCCATGAAAGGAACCGTAGACCGTATATGCCAAAAAAACGAGCGAAGACCGCGCCCGAGAGTTTTCAAGAAAGTTCCTCTGCTGTGCGCGACCAACTCATCACCGAAACCATTGAAACCAATTATATGCCCTATGTTATGACCGTGATCATTTCCCGCGCCATTCCTCAGATTGACGGTTTTAAGCCTGCGCATAGGAAATTGCTTTATACCATGTTCAAAATGGGGTTGATGTCCGGCGGAAGAACAAAATCCTCCAATGTCGTTGGCGCAACGATGAAACTCAATCCTCACGGCGACGCCGCAATATACGACACGCTCGTCAGGCTTTCAAGAGACCATGAGGCGCTGCTGCATCCTTTTGTGGACAGCAAGGGGTATTTTGGGAAACACTATTCCTCCGAACTTTCTCCGGCTGCTCCCAGGTACACCGAGGTGAGACTTGAAAAAATCTGTGCGGAACTTTTTTCGGGCATCGACAGGGATGCGGTGGACATGGTGGACAACTATGACGGAACCGTTACAGAACCGGTGCTCTTTCCTACGACATTCCCGAACATCTTGGTCACTCCAAACAAGGGAATCGCGGTGGGTATGGCCAGCAACATCTGCTCTTTCAACCTCATAGAAGTGTGTGACGGCGCCATCGAAATGCTGAAAAATCCGGCGGTGGATGTGGATCGGATGCTTGAACTCATCAAGGCTCCGGATTTTTCAAGCGGCGGAGATCTCATATACAACAGACAGGCGTTGACCGAAATCTATACTACCGGTATAGGCAGCGTTCGGATCAGGGCGAAGTATACCTATGATAAGGCGGAAAATTGTATTGACGTGACTGAGATTCCCTATACTACCTCGGTGGAAGTGATCATCAAGAAACTTGTGGAGATGATCAAAGAGGGAAAACTCAAAGAATTGGTGGACGTCCGGGATGAGAGTGACCTCTCAGGGTTTAAACTGACGCTTGATCTGCGCAGGGGTACGGATCCTGACAAACTTATGGGAAAATTGTATAAATCCACCTCTCTCGAAGACAGTTTTCCCGCTAACTTCAATGTGCTCATTGACGACGCACCCAGGACAATGGGGATTCTTGAGATTCTGCGGGAATGGATCAGGTTCCGGATGGGCTGTGTCAAAAGAGAACTGACTTATGAAAAAAAGAAAAAAGAGGAGAAACTGCACCTGCTTTTAGGGTTGGGAAAGGTTCTTTTGGACATCGACAAGGCTATCAGGATCATCAGGGATACCAAACAGGAAAAGAACGTAGTTCCCAATTTGATGAACGGCTTTGGCATTGACGAGTTGCAGGCCGAATTCATTGCCGAGATCAAACTGCGCCATCTCAACAGGGAATATATTCTTAACCGTGTGCGGGAGATTGAAGATCTTCAGAAACAGATCAGCGAACTTGAAGCGACGTTCGGCAGTGAGAAGGCGCTGAAAAAGTATATTATCGAACAACTGAAGGAAATCAAAACGAAATACGGTATCCCCCGAAAGACGGGAATTGTGTATGAGCATGAGATTGCGGAATTTGTCGAGGAGAAAAAAGGTGATGATTCACCTGTTCGACTGATCTTCACGGCGCACGGATACTTTAAGAAAATCACGATGCAGTCCTTGCGTGGCAATGACGAACAGACATGCAAGGAGGGCGACCGCGTGTTGATAAGCACCGATGCGACAAACGATGAAGAATTGCTCTTCTTTTCTGACAAAGGGCGTTGTTATAAGGCACGGGTTTCTGATTTTGATCCATGTAAATCTTCAATGCTTGGTGACTATGTGGCGGCAAAACTCTCTTTTGAGAGCGATGAACGGTGCATATACATGGTGAATTTGAAGGAATATTCTGACAAGACAAAAGTCTTGTTTATATTTCAAAACGGGAAAGGAATGAAAGTTCCTTTGAGTGCCTATGAGACCAAAGGAACGAGGAAAAGGCTGACGGGAGCGTACTCTTCCGCTTCGCCTGTTGTGGGGATTCTCCGGGAGGACAAGCCTTTTGACTTTGTGCTGATTTCATCCGATAACAGGGCTATACAAATTTCCACTTCTCTTGTTCCGGAGAAATCGACCAGAACATCGGGGGGAGTTACATTGATGGCGCTAAAGAAAAACACGGTAGTTTGTCGTGTGACCGAACAAATCGAGGAATTGCCGAAGGGCAAGTCCTGTAAAAAAATAAAGATTCCCGCAACCGGTGTTCCTATTGCATAACGGAAGTTTTGATTTGTGTAACACCTTTGCGAACGATTTTACAGAAAAACGCTGCATCATGGAATATAAAAATTAGAAGGAGGGAAAGGTTTAAAAATGAACGGAAAAAAAAGAAAAATTACGGTGATTGTTTTGGCGGTACTCTTGGGCATATCATTGCCTATGGCTCTTTACGGCGCTGCCGCTGCAGTGTCGGGGGATTCGATTCTGTTGATATCCAAAGATTATATTGACAAAGTTCTTATGCCCACAATCAATAAGAAGGATGGAGATCACGACAGTAAACTCGCTGCATTGGAGACCAAATATGACGCGCTCCTCGCAAAATACAACGCTTTGAATGAAGATTTCAATGATTTACTTACCGAGGGAACGGGCGGTGTGACCGCTGTTTCGGGATACAGATCGGTGAAAATTGATGCGGGCAAAGCGCTGCATCCCGCGGGAGAAAACGCCCAATGCATTGAGGTGATTCTTCAGCGCGGAAATGCCAAAGTGGTTTTTCCCATTGATACGCAGGGAATCCTTGACGCTTCTGACGGAAAAGAACTGATGAATGGCGCCGCGGTTCCGAAAGGGCATTTTCTGATCATTCCCCACGCCAATGACGGCAGAGCTATCGCCGCGGACGGCGCAGACGTATGGGTTCTTGTGAGGGGGGAATACACCATTGAATAAAAAAACCAATCAAACTTCCTTTGCAGTGAGACTTTTATGCCTGATTTTAGCGGGGCTGTTGGTCTTAGGCGGTTTGACAAGTCTGTTCATCTATCTTATTGAAACGTTTGTATGATATCGAAAGATGCAAAAGAAAGGAGTATGGATTGAAAAAGTTATTTGCGGTTAAGAATGAAACCGACCGGGTTGTGAGAAAGATCACTTCCTTGTCACTTTGCATCGCATTGCTGTTTGCAGGAACCGCTTTTCTTTTCTTTGGGGAAGCGTCCCCTCAGGATGATTTGTCAGAATATAAGGAACCGTTCATTCGTGTTGGACTTGCTCTCAGGGAAAGCGAACTGACCTCTACCTCATTTTTTTCGGAAACAGGTTTCAAATTTGGATACATGGACAAGTCGTCCGATACCTTTACGGCATTGGGTGATATTTACAAGATGTCCCTGACCGCTCTGACGGACGATTCTTACTATGTAGAAGTCACCTCGTATTCCAACGGTGACGTTACAGGCGCCCTTACCGATCCTGCGGTGTTTTCAGAACTGAAGACATTTTTCAGTGGATACGGTTTGGAATTGATTCCGGCATATCACAATGGCTTCTGCTATAGGATTGGGCCGTTCCGGACTTTGGAGGAAGCGAAATCCATCCTTGACGTATGCATGACCGATATTGAAACTTCCAATCAAATGGGCGCGTTGATAACTATGAACGCTTCTGTGGTTTCTCCCTTGCATTCATCCGTGCTTTTACAGGAACAGGATGGCGGGCCGGTGTACTCTTTTGCTTCTGATGACGATACTATCGGTGCTGCCGTGAAGGCGTTGCCGGACGAGAACGGAGAAGATATGAATATCAGTTGGGGTTCGTGGTTTTACCCCAATGTCCTGGAATTCAGAAGGTGTTTTTCGGGTGGATACGATGCGCTCTCGGTGGTCAACACCCTGCCTCTTGAAACCTATGTGGGCTGCGTGGATTCCAGCGAAATTTATGCTTCCTGGCCGCTGGAAACCCATAAGATTTTCTCGGTTGTGGTCAGGACCTTTACCATGCGTGCGGGGGAACGTCACGCCACTTCCTACTGTGATCTGTGCTCCGACGTAGACTGTCAGGCCTATAAGGGCATCAGCAGAGTGACCGACAAAATCCGCGAAGCGGTAGAATCCACCACTGGTTTGGTTTTGTCCTATGAGAATAAACTTGCCAGATGCTACTACTATGCGGTGTCCGGGGGGAGCACGGTCAACGGTGAGGAATGCTGGGTAGAGGATCTTCCCTATTTGAAGGCTGTGCCTACGCCGTGGGAGCGGTACAAAGACTACGGAATATATACTTCCAGTTCGGTATGGCACAAGGAGTTTACCGGACAGGAACTTTACAGGCTTTTAAAAAACAGCGGCAAGCATCCCGCGCTGAAGGGTGAGATTGTCGATGTACATATTGACCGGTTCTGCACCAATTCCTGCTTTGTTTATCAGGTGACTTATACGGACGTCTACGGGAACAAATCAGTAGCCCAGAAATCCGACACCATCCGTCATCAATTGGGCTTGAACAGCGGAAATTTCGTGGTGGGCAAAAACGGGCAGACAGTTACCTATCCGGAATATTCATTGGATTGCTATCCCTCCCTGTATTCCGAGGAATACAACGGATTTGAGGATTATGTTTCTTACGATCAGGTAAGTCTGAGCGCTCTGCTTGGAGATTTGAGCACTGTTCCGATTGACAGACGCAGCGTAAGCGTTCTTTTTTCCAATGGCAAAACCTGCACTGGACTTGGCACGGGAACGGTGGAAATTCTGACCTCCGGTCAATCTGCGAAGATCAACGAAAAGGGATTGCCGGACATTTTAAACGGCACGCCGGTGTTGACATGGAAGACGATGAAACTGTCCGGCGCGGAGGGAAAATTTATCTTTGAAGGGCGCGGCTGGGGACACGGGATCGGTTTTTCTCAATACGGAATATGGGATCTTTGTTTGATGGGTTACGATTTTGAAACGGTTCTGAAATACTATTTAAAGGGCGTTGAAATTGTGAATCTGGGCGAATTGGAACTCTAAGAAGGAACTCTATGAAATTTTACGGTGAACAAAAGGAAGAAACCCAAGGTTTTGAGGGTGAAAAATCCTTGAAAAGCGTGAATAAAAAATAAGGAGTTGACAGAGGGCAAGATGGAAAAGATCTGCCCTCTGCTGTTTCGGGAGGAAAGAGATGAAGAAAAAGGGGTTGCTTTTGGTAAACAGTTTTCTGAAAAGCGAAAAATTTACCGAACTGTACGAATTTTTAAAGGCGGCAGCGCAAGAGAACTGCATGACGTTGGATGCGGCCACCTCTTCCGCGGTTTTTCTTCCCTGCGGGGAGACGCATGAGAAAGCGTATGATTTTGTATTGTCATGGGACAAGGATTTGCCAATTTGCAGATCTTTTGAAAGGGAAGGTGTTCCGGTATTCAACAGTTCCTTTGCCATCGGTTGCTGTGACGATAAAGCGTTCACCGCAGAACAACTGACAAAACAGGGAATTCCAACACCCAAAACCGTGATTGCGCCCAAGACATTTTCAAATATCGGCTACAATGATTTTTCCTTCCTTTACCGCACGGAAACCTTTTTAGAGTATCCGATGGTAATTAAACACCGCTGCGGCTCCTTTGGAGCACAGGTGTATCTGGCCAAGGATCGTGCATCGGCCGAGAAAATTCTTTCATCCTGCGGCGGAAACGAAGTGATTTTGCAGCAATTTATTTCTGAAAGCAGCGGCAGGGATGTGCGCATCAATGTGGTGGGAGAAGAAATCTGCGGCTGTATGCGGCGGAGTAACAGGAATGACTTCCGTTCCAATATCACAAACGGAGGGAAGATGGAAAATTTTGATCCACCGCGGGAATACAAGGAACTTGCCGTCCAGGCGACCAAGGCCGTGGGCGCGGATTTTGCAGGAGTGGACGTTCTTTTTGGCAAAGAGGGGCCTGTGATCTGTGAGGTGAACGCCAGTCCTCATTTTAAAACCACTTACCTGTCCACCGGGGTGAATCTCGCCTCGAAAATTTTAAAGTATATTCTCCAGAAAATTTCTTAACCAAAAACAACGGTCAAGATCTAACAGGCAGTGTCTGCGACCTTGTCGGGAGTTTTTGGAGGTTTTACCGCATTTAAGACAGGTATTTCAAAACCGAAAAATCGGAAAGGAAGGAGGATTGTGTCGGTGAAAGGATGGCTTATATACGATGAAGTGGGAAGAATGCGTAACGGATGGTTTATTGATCGGTTGATATCCTGTGCTGCGAACAACAAATTGAACCTTGAACTGATTCGGGCGGAAGATTTGGTTTTTGGAGTCAAGGATGGAAAAATCGAATTTTATGTGCGGGGCAGGGAAGTTGCTGTTCCTGATTTCGCCATTTGCCGTACAATTTTTCCTCTTCTTTCGAAAAGCCTTGAAAAGGCTGGTGCACATGTGTATAATTCCGCCCTTGTTTCTGCGGTGTGCAACGATAAACGGGCAACGCATTTGTATTTTGCAAACTTGGGAATTCCGATGGCAGCCACTTGTTTTTGCGATAAGACTTCTTTCTGTGCCCAAAACTACGATTACCCCGCTGTTCTAAAGTCGGTAGATGGACACGGGGGAAAAGAAGTGTACATGGTGAATTCTCCCGAAGAAGCGGAAAGAACTTTAAATGCCGTCGCGGGAAAGGGCTTTCTTCTTCAAAAGCCGGTAAAAAAGGGGGAGGACGTACGTGTATACCTGTTGAACGGAAGAATTCTGGCCGCGGTAAAACGCAGATCGGAGATTGATTTTAGAAGCAATTTTTCTCGCGGCGGGAAGGCTGAACTTGTCATGCCCACAGGGGAAATGGAACAAGTCACCTCGCTTGTGTATCAACAACTACGGCCGATGTTCGTGGGAGTGGATTTTGTTTTTGACATGTGGGGAAATCCGCTGCTCAACGAAATTGAGGACGTGGTGGGTACAAGAATGCTCTATGAACTCACGAACCTGCACGCAGCTGATCTTTTTATTGATGAAATCGTTGGGGATCTTTCAAAAATCTTCTGACGTACACAGAATACATGGATGGCTAACGGACAGATGTAACTGTATGTGCATGGAGTAAAATAAGAAGGGCAATAAAACCTGGATACTGTCAAGAATTTTTCAAAAAAGATTAGAATGAAAGTACGGCAGATGCTGATACCTGCTTTACAACGCCTTGTTGATGTCCTCTGTACGACGCGCAGGCACGCTGTAAAAAAACAGGCTGGAAAAACATGAAAAAAGCGAATGGCAAACCCTTTTTGTTGGGTTTGCCATTCAAATGAACTTCTTATGTTCAATTCGCGTCAGGCGCGGTATTCGGGCGCCTTTTGAACGCGAATATTCATAGACGTTATTTTTTTGCCGCTTCCAGCCGCTTTTTGAATTTATCCACGCGTCCGCCAGCGTCTACAAACTTTTGTTTGCCGGTAAAGAAGGGATGGCATTTTGAACAGATTTCAACGCGCATATCCCCCGCAGTGGATTTTGTCACGATCTCTGCGCCGCAAGCGCACTTGATTGTGACGGTTTCATATTTGGGATGGATTCCTTCCTTCATATCTTCTTCAACCTCTTTTCATGAAATACGTTTAAATGCGTTCCTTAACTTTTGCACTCTTTCCAACTCTGTCACGCAGATAGAAAAGTTTTGCCCGTCTGATTTTTCCCGTGCGAACAATTTCTACCTTATCGACATTGGGGGAGTGAACGGGAAACGTCTTCTCCACGCCGATACCGAAAGAGATGCGGCGAACGGTGAAGGTTTCGGAAATTCCACCGCCATGCTTTGCGATGATAACGCCTTCGAAGATTTGAATTCTTTCTCTGGTACCCTCTTTGATTTTGTTGTGAACTCTCACGGTGTCACCGACGTTCAGAACCGGAACCTCGGTTTTGAGTTGCTCTTTTGTAAAAGCCTTGATCAGTTCCATGTTTTAAGGCCCTCCTTTATTGATGGGGATATTCATGCAGAGCGGCGCAGCGGACTATCCCGTTGTTCATGACGCCATACAAGAGAACGGCGCGCACATGTCAGAATTATACCATATGTTTTTAAAAAAATCAAGGTGTCTTTTTGTTTTTTTATAGATTTTTTCTACGATGTCAATTGATATGACCCATCTTCCATCAAAAAAAGAAATCCTCCGTATGGTATCGCATTTGGTAGGCA
>CANQNM010000041.1 GCA_947625265.1 uncultured Clostridia bacterium | reverse complement strand
CACTTTTGCGTCTGGGCGAAAGCCGTGTGCTTTCCGATAAAAAAGTTGCGATCGGAATCAAGAAAGAGAAGTTTGGAAACCTGTCGCAGATTTTTCTGAAGGAAGGGCGGAGGTATGCTGAGAAAAAGCGAGAATTTTTGACGGCGATTGGCGGCAAAATGGTCACGCTGAATCCTATGGCGGTGTTGAGCAGAGGGTATAGCGCTGCCTTTGACGAAAACGGAAGAATCGTCCGATCGGTCAAAAATCTGAAAGAAAGCGAAATGCTGTCGCTGCGTCTGGCCGACGGTTCGGTGAAGGCCGAAGTAAGGGAAATCGAAGAATATGCAAAATAAGGAGGGGAGAGCCATGCCTGCAAAAAAGAAGAAACCTGAGGAAATGGCCTTTGAAGAGGCAAGCACCCGTTTGGAGGAAATTGTGAAGGAGTTGGAACAGGGGGAAGCACCCCTTGAAGAAATGTTGAAACTTTATGAGGAGGGCACGGCCTTGCTGCGCCGTGCGAACAGCCTTTTGGAGGACGCTGAAAAACGTGTTTCCATAGTGGACGGCGAGGAAATCCGACCGTTCGCATAGCATAGGTCATCGGAAGTTGAAGAACGGATACCTGAAAATCAGTTCTGATTTTTCAGGTATCCGTATTTTTTTCCGCACAGAAGAATCAGAAGGGCGCTTAAAACGAGTGTCACGCCTTCCGCTGCGGTGAGTGCAAGCCATATACCGTTTAGATCCAGAAGAATGGGGAGGAGTATCACTGCCGCTGCCTGAAAAACGAAAGTGCGGCAGACCGAGATGATCGCTGACAGCACCCCGTTGTTTAAGGCTGTGAAGAAAGACGAGGCAAAGACATTGAAGCCGAAAATCAGAAAGGCGGTCGAATAGAGACGGAAGGCATTGACCGTCATGCTGAGCAGTGCCTGATCGTAGGATACGAAAATCATCGAAAGGGGCGTGGCGAGAGTTTCCGCAAGGATTGTCATGATTCCTGCGGCGACGCCGGTGATGATCAGACTTTTTTTCAGAAGTCCCCGCAGTTCTTTCCGATTTTGCGCGCCGTAGTGGAAACTGATCACCGGACTTGCGCCCACTGAATAGCCAAAGAAGAAACCGACGAAGATGAAGTTGACATACATGATGACCCCGTAGGCAGAAATGCCGTCTTCCCCCGCATATTTCAGCAGTTGGTAGTTGTAGAGCATACCCACCACCGATACCGAGATGTTTGTGACGAATTCTGAAAGTCCGTTGGAAAGCGAGAGAAACAATTCTTTTGGGTAGAAGGAACATTTCATCAGTCGCAGAGGACTTTTGTTCTTCTTTGAGGCGAAATAAAAGAGTGGAATGACCCCGCCAACGATCTGCCCGATGTTTGTGGCGAGAGCCGCGCCCACCAGTTCCCATTTGAAAAGATAGACAAAGAAGAAATCGAGCACCATATTGACTACCCCGGATGACACCGAAATCACCAGACCCATGTGGGGACGTTCCGCCACCACAAGGAAACTCTGAAAGGCGTTTTGAAGCATGAACGCTGTGTTGCCAAGGAATATGACGCGGGCATAGATCACACAGTCCTCCAAAATATTGGGCGTCGCGCCCATAAGCCGCGCCATGGGACGAATAAAGACAATGCCCAGAACCGAAAGAACAATGCCGCCGAAAATAGTGACGTAAATCAGCATGGAAAAGACCTTGTTTGCCTTTTCCCTGTCTCCCTCTCCCAGAATTTTGGCAACCAAAGCCGAACCGCCGGTGCCGATCATGAATCCAAGGCCGCCTAAAATCATGATGGCGGGCATGATGAAATTCAGGGCGGCAAAGGGGGTCTTTCCTACAAAGTTGGAAACAAAAAAACCGTCCACAATGGAGTAGACCGAACTGACGGTCATCATCACAACGCAGGGCAGAACAAAGCGTAAAAGTTTGCCATATGTAAAATGATCTGATAAACGGATTTTCATGGAAACCTCAAAAAAGAGTTGAAAAAATGAAAACAGTGAAGATGAAAAATGATAACAACCGAAAACTTTCAAAATGCAGATAAACGCTGAAGAAACGAAAAAACGGCAGAAAGACAGGGGCGATTGAAAGAGCAAAGAGCACAAGGGATCGAAAGGGAACCCGATTCAAAGCCCCCACTTCAAAAAACCGGTAAAAAGAGTCCGTCGAGGGCCGCAAGACTGCCCGATAGAATCCGATAGAATCCGATAGAAAACGTAAGCGGATGTGGTGACAATTGTTCCTGTACGGAAAGTTCTTGAGAAAAATCAGCGGTGGTATTATATCTTAAAAGACGGTTGTTGTCAAGAAAAATAAGTTGTGGAAAAAACTTTATAGAATTTGAAAAATCTCTTGACACTGTAACAATGTTATGCTAAAATATGTCCGTAACATTGTTACGAACAAAAAGAAGGGGGAGCAGTATGGATGAGGAACTCATATCGAAGAAAGATCTCTTAATACGGTATGCCATATCCTATGGAGCGCTTTACCGTTGGAAACGCAAAGGACTGATTCCCGAAGATTGGTTTATCAAAAAGGCGGCACCCACAGGGCAGGAGACCTTTTTTCCGAAGGAATTGATTTGCAAAAGGGTGGAACTGATCTTGAACCAAAAGGATGACCGTTCGCTGGATGATCTGTCAAGACAGTTTCGCAAAGAGGAGAATGTTCGGTCGGCGCTGGTGATCAAAACCGTGTTTGGAGAGAAAAAAATCTATTGTTCCGATATATATTCCGTTCTTTTGGAAAAAGGGGACGGAACATATTCGGATATCACCGAGAGTATTTTGCACAACGGAAAATCGGAAACATGAGAGGAGAAAGGTATATGGATGTCAAAATTTTTGGGAGTGGAACAATTTCAACGGGCGAATACGACAACATTCGGATTGCCGGAAGCGGACGTGCGCGTGGACTTTTGCGCTGTGAAAACTTTTACAGTGCAGGGTCGGTGCATGGAGACGGCGAGATTTTGTGCAAGAATTCTTTGGAAACCTCAGGCAGCGCAGTGTTTGAAAAATCCATAAAGACCGGAAAACTGCACAGTGGAGGTTCTTTTTCTTGTAGGGGCGATCTTATGGTAGAGGAAGAACTGAAAGGGTCAGGCAGTGTGAAATGTGAAGGTTCTGTCAAATGCAGAATGCTTTGCGTTGATGGCAATGGCGCAGTGGAAGGAGATTTGGAGGCCGAACGCCTATGTGTGATTGGAGGACTGCAATGCAGGGGATTAGTGAACGCCGAGGAAATTGAGATTCGCGTTGATTGTAAGAAGATGACCGTCGGAAGCATTGGCGGCAGCGTTATCAAAATTTATCCGCACAGAAAACGAACGAAGTTGGAGAATCTTGTGTGCGTGAAAAATTCCATCGAAGGGGATGAGATCACGTTGGAAGGCGTGATTGTCCCAAGGGTTTCGGGTCGCATTGTTCGTGTTGGAAGGGGTTGTGAAGTGGAACTTCTGCAATACAGTGAACAGGCAGAGATCTCCCCCGACGCAAATGTCAAAAAAACGGAAAAACTCTTATAAGTTTTGCGTTGGGTAAAATTTTGGGTGGTACAATAAAGGCATCAAAACGAAGAGGGGCAGGGGAGTACTTCTGTCATGGACATAATTTTTGGCGCGACAGCGTATACAGGACGCCGTAAAGAAGATGACGGCACAGAAAGACGGAAGTTCTCTCTGTGCCGTTTTTTTCTGTCCGAATGAATGGAGCGTGAGAATTACAGGAAGACCAAGTGGGAAGAGTCCCGACAGCCGTGCTATGGACCCGGTACGGCTCAAATTCATGTTCATACACTGTTTTACTTATCATTTCCAGCATGTATCTTAATTCTTTTTCGCGGTGCTTTTCGAAAAAGAATGCCAACCGGTGCCCCGAACGTCTCGAAAATGACGGGAATGTAACATTCGGCGTCCCGATTCTTTTTATCTGGCGCTGTATATTGCGGCGATACCTTCAAAAATCGATGCGGCCATGGCGGTACACCACTTTTCAGTGATCGCTTGTTGCGCGTCTTCGCTGTTCGTAAGAAAACATGTTTCCACAAGAATTGACGGCATTTCGGTATCCACCAGTACTGCATAGTCGGCGGTGAGCGCGGAGACGTTTCTTGCGGAACATTGGTTCATGTGGATGGAATTTGCAACCGATTGCGCCAGTGTACGGCAGGTTTCCCTGTCTGCACGGTTGTCATTGTAGTAAACGTATGCTCCTCTTGTAGAGGAGTTTTCAGAGGAATTGGCGTGAATAGACACAAAAACATCGGCCATAGCGGCATTGGCCTCTTCTGCTCTGTTATGAACCGTGACATACTCCGCTCTATAACCGTCCCTCGTCATCATGACGGTATATCCGGCTTTCAAAAAAAGTTCTTTGACCTGCGCGGCGATTTGCATGTTCAGATCTGCCTCGTAGAAGCCACCTGAAACCTTGTAGAAGGGGGAACCTTCACCGGCGCCGACATCTGGAATTCCCGCACTGTTGCTGCAGCCGTGTCCCGCGTCGATCCATATTACGGTCGATGAGGCTGGGGCGACGACCGTAAAAGCGGCGGAGGCTGTGTGACCGCCATCCTGCGTTTTTACCGTCACAGTTGCGTGCCCTGGAGCAATTGCGGTGACGGTTCCGTCGTTGGATACGGTGAGAACGGATGGATCGGAGGAGGAAAAGGTCACTTTGCGGTTGTCTGCGTTGGAGGGAAGTACAGTGTAAGACAACTGTATATTCGCACCGGTTTGGAGGTTAAATTCTGTTTTTTCAAGCGTCACCCCAGTGACCGGAACTTTGTCCTGTTGTTCAGTGAGATTTCCTTCCCATACGGACTTCACTGAGACGATAAATCCATCGCGGTTGTTTCCTGAGGTTTCGTACACCACTCCTTTTGGAAGAACCAATTCGGTTTCGCCGGCGTCGTTTGCCTTCACATAGTAGATGCTCCAACTGTACCCATCCTCATCTGTGATTACCAGCCGATTGTTTGGTCCGAAATCCTTGAGGAATTCAATGTATTGCTCAAGACACATATCATTGTTTTTCATGTAGGCGGCGTGTGCCTTTCCCACATAGCGAAAATGTCCCACCTCCTCAGGATATCCGGTATAGTCTTCCTTGCCCGCCGGATAACGGACAACGAAACCGAAGCGGGCAGCATTTTCCAAAAGCCACCTGCTTTCCGCCGTCGCCCCTGCGACGCCAACGGAATAGGTTCCCTGGCCATCCCAGAATTTTAAATCCAGACAAAGGCCGGTATAATGTTCGCTGGCATTTAAAGGCTCTCCTTTGTAACCGGGCACATCTTTGTTCTTCTCCAGAAGAACTTCCTGATCCTCTTCATTTCGCCAGGCTGCCGTGACCAGCAGGGTTTTGGAAGTGCCGGTTTCTTTTTCAAGCGCTTTTTCCATTTCGTCTAAGGCGTTTAGTGTTTCCTCCGTGACCTGATGCATGAACAGCGATACGTTCACGGAACTTTTTCTTTCCACGCGGATGATTTTCAGAGACTCTGCCAAGGAGGATGCATAGGGATTTTGCGCGTTGACCAGAAGTAGATTGCCCCTTGAAAGGTCAGAGGCAGTTTTCAGAGAGACGAAGGATCCTGTGGGCTGCAAATCGAAGTCATGGTCCGGTTCTTTGGAAGGAGTGGGCGTGGGATCCGGGGTCGGAGAAACGTCAGAGGGAGGGAAAACTTCGGAGAAATCGCTTTCCGCTTGTGGGGATGTTTCCGGATTTGCAGAAAAAGGTGTTGAAAAGAATGGGGTAGAACTGTCCGAAGATTCGGTGTTCGGATCGGGAGACAGCGAAGGATCGCTCCGGCGGCATCCCGTGAACATTGCCGTAAGAATCAGAAAAATCGAAAGAAAAGTCAAAATTTTTCGGTTGTTTCTTTTCATTGTCGGATTCATCCTTTCTGTATCTCTTTATTTTTTTGTAATAGTCAGTGTGCATCCGTGAAACATGCAGGAAATCCTCGTGGAGACACCGTCGTCGAAGGTGTACACCGTGTCCTTTTCATCGGCAAGGGAAAGTTCAAGAGTTGTTTGGCAGGACACAGTGTTCTCTTTGATTTTGAATGTCACGGTGAAGCAGACTCCATTCTGAACGATGGTGTTTCCTCCGGATTTGGTGCACATGAGCCGTAACTTTCCGGGAATTTGGCTGTTTATCGCCGGAAACCCATTTTCAATCTGACTTTCCCCCGAAACGAACTCCAATTTTTCGCTGTCGTATCCCAAAGTCAAACTGAATCCGGCAATTCCCGGATTGTTGTACACATTCAAACGCACGGTCACCGTGTCTCCGACAGTTCCCGAAAGATCGTCGAGGTAGAAAAACAGTTCTCCCTCTGGCATAGAAGGGGGCGGGGTACCCACCGTATTGTTTTCGAAAGTGGAGGTTTTTTTTACGTGGCAGGAAACCGAAAACACACAAAAAAGGAGGGCAAGGAGCAGAGCGCAGCTGTAGCGGAATTTCATCTTTGAGTGTCCTTTCAATTCATACACGGATTTTACAGCGGGAACATTTTCTGCTTTTGACAGGAATTCTCTTCTTCAGTTTATCACAGTTTTCTTTCAAATGCAAGGGCTTTCCGGACAAAAAAGAACCCCGGACCGTACAAAAGACGATGAAAGAAGCAAAAACGGGGATCTTTTCGGCTGATTCTCCTGTAGAAAAGCATATCGAAAAAAACGTCCTCGTTATGAGAACGTTTTTTTGTTTTTGCAAGGGAAAAAGATCCTCTGTGTCTTATAGCGCGCGGACGATACTTTCAGTGTCTTTGGCGATCATCAACTCTTCGTCCGTAGGGATCATGTATACCTCCACCTTGGATTTGGAAGAACTGATTTTGGAAACGGCGCCTCTTGCGGATTCGTTGGCGGCGTCGTCGATGTCGATACCCAAAAAGTCCATATCCTTGCAGACGTCTTTGCGGATGCCTGCATTGTTTTCGCCGATTCCGGCAGTGAAGACGATGGCGTCAACGCCGTTCATGGCGGCGGCATAAGCGCCGATATACTTTTTGATACCGTAGATGAGGATGTCATAAGCAAGTTTCGCATCCTGTGCGTGTCCGTGTTCATTGGTTTGAATTTCTTTGATCACCGCGCGCATGTCCGAAGAAGTTTGTGAAACGCCGAGAAGACCGCTTGCTTTGTTCATGAAATTGTTGACGTTTTCCGCGGTGAGCGTTTCGTATCCTCTGGGTCTGTGTTCCATCGGTACCTTTTCATAATTCTCAATGATATAGGGAACCACCGCCGGATCCATATCGCCGGTTCTGGAGCCCATGATAATACCCGCGAGGGGTGTGAGACCCATGCTGGTATCCATGCATTTTCCGTCTTTTACAGCCGAGATGGAGGAGCCGTTTCCAAGATGGCAGGTGATGATCCTCGTACCTTCGGTTCTTCCAAGAATTTTGCACATTTCACCGGAAACGTACCTGTGAGAGGTTCCGTGTGCGCCATAGCGGCGTACGGCAAGGTCTTCTGCAACCGGTTTGGGCAGCGGATAGGTTTTGGCCACATCGGGCATGGAGCAGTGAAATCCCGTGTCTACCACCAACACCTGAGGAACGTCTTTCAAAACGGCGGTGATGCCCCTGATTCCCTGAATGTGGGCACCTGTGTGAAGCGGGGCAAGGGGTCTGCACTTCTCAAGATTCTCCAAAACTTCGTCGCAGACAAGCACTGACTCGGAAAAATAGGGACCTCCATGCACGATACGGTGTCCCACCGCTTCAATTTCTCGCATGGAGCCGATCACTCCGTACTCATTGTTGGTCAGAGCCTTTACCACCAATTCGACGGCGAAAGAATGGTTTGGAATATCAATGACGGTTTCATATTCTTTGCCGCCCACTTTGTGCTTGATTTTTCCTCCCTCGGGAAGGCCTATACAGTCACATAGACCTTTGGCCAGTACTTCATAATTCTTTGACGTGTTGAAGAGTTGATACTTTAAAGAAGAACTGCCAGCGTTTACAATCAATACGATCATTTTTTCCTCCGGTATTTGACAAACTGTTGTTTTTGTGATAAGGTATACGCACCGGGTGGATTATAGTATAATTTTTCTCGGATTTCAAGGACTTTTTATGAATTTTAGAAAAAAACATGAAATTAAGGAAGGAACCGCCGCTAAAATGAAAACCGCCGCCGTCATTTGTGAATATAATCCGATGCACCGTGGGCACATCGGTATGATTCGCTGTATACGGGAATATATGGAGGATGAATGCACAGTGCTTTGTCTGATGAGTGGGGATTTTGTGCAGCGCGGGGAGCCGAGTGTCTACGACAAATACGAACGGGCGAGAGTTGCGGTGGAAAACGGCGCGGATCTGGTTTTGGAGCTGCCCTATCCCTGGTCGGCGTCTGTGGGAGAGTATTTTGCAAACGGGGCCGTGTCCCTTCTGAACCGTTTTTGCGCGGTGGACGCGCTTTTTTTTGGCAGTGAAAAACGCAACGAGCGAGAACTTTTTGAAATTTCAAAAAGACTGTCGGACGTGGAGTTCCAGAAATACTGCAAGGTGGTGCGCGCAAGCGAAAAAAATCTGTCCTTCCCCAGATTGCGCGATCGGTGTTATGCCGGATTTTATGGTGAAGTGTTGCAACTCTCTCCGAACGAAATTCTGGGGATGTATTATCTTTCGTCCCTCTCAAAGACACACAGCAAAATCGCTGCCCACGCTCTTCCTTTGACCGCTGGGTTTAGCGCGAGCGGGGAAAGAAAAAATTTGCGCGGCAAACCCATGACGGCCTTTTTTGAAAACGCTTCCTCTTCAATTCTTACGGTTCTTCGACTACGGGAGGGTACAGACCGTTTTTCACAGGCGGCACGGAACTGCGCGACGCTTGAGGAATTGTTTAACGCTGTACGATGTCCTTCGGATACCGACGCGCGTCTGAGAAGGGAACTGCTCGGCTCGGTTCTCCGCCTTTCGGCGCGCGCGCTGGAACTTCCTCCGGAATTCACGGTGCTTCTGGCCTCAAACGCTAAGGGAAGAATACTGCTTTCGAAGATAAAAAGGTGCGGCGATATTTCGGTTGTGACCAAGCAGGCAAAAGTTCCAAAAAACGAAACGGCGGCAAAACAGTATGTTCTCTACCTGAGAGCACAAAATTTTTACGCTTCTTTTCTTGAAGAACCGGTGCCCTCCGACTATCTGATAAAAAAGTGCCCGTATATTCTGCCGTAAGCGGAACCGTGCGTAGGGGTATATCCGCATGCTTACCCCCCGTTTTGAAAATTTTTAAATTGAACTATTGCATTTCAATCAACGATATGCTATAATACCAACATGTGTGTCAAAGGAGTGTGGTCACGGTGAGGATCGTTGAAGGGTTTGTGGTTTGCAGTGTCGGCGGAAAGACCGTGGCGGTGGCTTCCGGAGAATTGAGTAAGCGTTTCAACGGAATGATCACGCTCAACGGAACGGGAGAGTTTTTGTTTGAAAAACTGCGTGAAGACACCACGGAAGAGGCGCTTGCCGCCGAGTTGGTGAGAGAGTACGGCGTAGACGGGGAAAGGGCGTCGAAGGATGTACAGTCCTTTCTGTCTGGCCTTGACGAAGCCGGTTTGCTGATCCGGTGATGGGGAATCCATCAAACAAAAGGAGTTTCATCGATGAAAACGGGTTTTATGTGAGTACACCGCTGGGAAACAGTATGTTCCCCTTCATTCGCGGAGGGGAAGACCTGGCTGTGATTTTCCCGCTGAAAGAAAAACCCAAAAAATTTGACGTGATGCTCTATGAGCGGCAGGACGGAGAACATGTTTTACACAGAATTGTGAAGACGGCGGCTGAAGGATATCTCGTAAGGGGAGACAACTGCTATTTTGAGGAGTTTGTAACAGAAGAACAGATTATCGGATATTTGGGCAAACTTTTCAGGAACGGAAACACAAAGAAGGATGTTCTTGAATCGGGAGGATATCGGACGGCTGTGCGTCTATGGGTATTGGCATATCCGCTCAGACGCTGTGTCTACGCTATTTGGAAACGCATGACACGTCGTGTTTTTTCGTTGCATCGAAAGGTAAAAACTCTGTGGGAAAAGCGAAAATAACAAAACGAAAAGAGAGAGAATGAGAAGAAATAAAACATGTCGGTATTTAATTGCCGGATTGTGCGTGTTGCTGTCTGTGCTTCTGTGCGGGACGTGCGTATACCTGTTGATGTATAAGCGTCAACTTGACGGGCAGAAACGGCAGCGTATAGAGGAGTTGAACAAACAGGCGAAGGAACTGCGCGAAGAATACGGACAGATCAGCGATGAGTTGGTGAAAACGCAGGATATGTATCGTTCCTTAAAACTTCAGGGAAGCAGGATGACGATGCTGATTTTTGATCAGTGTTACAGCAATCTGTATGACCGGGTATATGAAACGATGAAAGATAAATCCGCTTCGGGAGTATTTGTGGTCTCAGAAAACTGCATGATTGGAACGGAAGGATGCATCACTGTGGAGCAATGCAGGGAACTGATCGGGAACGGTTGGTGCCCTGCCGTCAGAGCACCGGGGGATGGCGTTGATTTTTCCGCGTATCTGTCACAGTTGAGAACAAAGTTCGAGGAACTCCAGATAGAGTTTCCGAATGCTTTTTATTTTCCCGACGGGATATTCAAAAAAGAAATATTTGACGCTGCGGTCGAATACGGGTTTACGACAATTTTTTATTCTGTGAACGCTGACCTGTCGTCCGTCTCCTTTTCTGCTATGTCGGATGAGAACAGTTTGATGGGGGCTGCGTATATGTATGCTTCAAGGGAAACGACGATTTGGGAAAACTACAGCAAACGTCTGCTGGACGGGGAGAATTGCAGCATTGCCACAGGGAAGGCTATTGACGGTTCCCAATTGATGGAGCCTGATCGGCAGAACTTGGATACAACGGTGGGAAATTTAAAGGATATTGCCGACACCGTGACGGCGGAATTCAAGTATTACCGGTCTTTTGCGCAGTATCGCGCGGAGAGGCTGGAAGCCGATATCGAGTACACGAGGCGGAAGGAGGAAATTGAACACCAAATTCAGGATCTGCTTTCACGCAGGGAGAGGTTGTATGAGCAATTGCTTGCGCTGTACACCAGTTGATTTCTCAGGTTTTGCAATAAAAACGAAGTTTGGATAGTTCACGTATGTTTTCAGGCATTTTTTGAATTTGAACAGGAAGCGAGGAAAAACAATGGAAGATACAATTCAGTTTTCAATCAAGGATTATTTAACGGTGCTGAGGAAGAGACTTATCTGGATCATTCTGGCGGCCGTTGTTGCAGGCGCTGTGGCGGCTGTGTTTGGAGAGTTTGTCATTGCGGACAAGTACACCTGTTCGCTCACCTGTCTTTTGGGAGATTCCAATATGTCCGCGGCGGAGTACAGCCAACTTGCAAAAAATACAGAGCGTTCCCAGTATGTTCTCGGTACCCGTGATGTGGTGGAAAAAGTTGTAGTGAAGGCGCATATTATTGACAGCGAGACAGGGGAGCCGGCGGTGTTGGAAATGTTGAAGGCAACTTCGATCTCTGCCGATACCAACAGAGGCAGTTATAAGATTTCTGTAACGACAGGAGATCCGGACGTTTCCTATGCTATGGTTATAGCCTACAGAGATCTGATGCCCACACTGATTGAGGAAAATCATCTGTTTGTTGCAACTGTAACTGAGTGTAGCGAGGAGGCACCCCTCTCCCCCTCAAACGGCGGACGCACGCTGAAATACGGAGCGATCGGTTTCCTGATCGGTGGAGTAATTATGTACGGCATTTTTGTTGTCAATAAGATTTTGGATGTGACCATTTACACGGTCGAGGATCTGACGGCAGCCACCGACATTCCGATCATCGGTATGATTCCCAGATATACCGGAACGGTAGAGGGATCCCCGCAATCGGGAATGCGAAATCCCATTGGAAAAAACAACTGAGTGGAGGATAGAGCATTGAGTTTCATGACAAAAAAGAAATCAAAAAGAGAAGCAATGGAAACAACTTCCAGTTACAGGAGCAGGCTCCTTTCTGCCAACACTCCTTTTGCGGTGACAGAGGCATTCAAAATGCTCAGAACCAACCTGATGTTCACCGCGGGAAATTCCACTCCAGTTTTTGGCGTGGTCAGCAGTTTCCCCAACACGGGCAAGAGCCTTATTTCAGCAAATATTGCCATTGCATTTTCGATGATGAACAAAAAGGTGCTGCTCATTGACAGCGATATGAGAAAGCCCGTTCAGCATAAATGCTTCGGAATTCATAACAGACGGGGCTGGAGTGAGTTGCTTAGCGGACAGACTTCCATTGAGGCTGTGACTGTTCCCGTTGAGGAATATGACGGACTTCACCTGATTCCCAGCGGAAGAATTCCGCCCAATCCTCAGGAACTGATGGCGGCGGAGAGCACTGCGGCGATCCTTGAAGAACTGAAAAGTCGTTACGATGTCGTGATTGTCGACCTCCCGCCCGTGGGCGTTGTTTCTGACGCGATGGTGATCGGCAAATCTATTACCGGATATATGTTTGTCGTACACTCCGGGGAGTCGGAAGCACCGGCGCTCAAGAGAATAATTGATTCAATGAAAAAGACTGATTGCAATATTTTAGGGATGATCCTCAATTTTGTGGACACGAAGACGGATTCTTATTCAAAGCACAACTACTATCGCTATAACTACTACAGTGACGAGAAACAGTAATAGGACATCGCCCGGACTCTTTTTGTGCGTCCTCAAAAAATGGTTGGCGCATGGGGATTTCGGGCGTGTGACGTTTAAGTTTTACGTTTGTAAAGTTTATTGAAATTTATAAGATTCAAATAAGACTTAGAGAAGGGGGGATCGGAACTGTGTATAGGGAAAGCATGGATATTCGGGAAACGGACAGAGCGATCAAACTGGTCAAAGATCGGTTTGAGGAGGAGTTGGCGAGACAGCTGAATCTTGAGCGTGTAACAGCGCCTTTGTTTGTGAGAGGGGACAGCGGACTGAACGATAATCTAAACGGTGTGGAGCGCCCTGTGGAGTTCGACATTCCGCATGCCGGAGAAGAGCATGTACAGATTGTACATTCGCTTGCAAAATGGAAAAGAGTTGCTTTGGCAAAGTACGGATTTGCACCCGGAGAGGGACTTTACACGGACATGAACGCCATTCGCCGTGATGAGATTCCGGACAATTTGCATTCTGTGTATGTCGATCAGTGGGACTGGGAGAAGGTGATCAGACCAGAGGATCGATCCATTGAGTACCTGAAGCAGGTGGCAGGAAGTGTTTTCAACGCGCTCAACCACACCAAGCGATATGTGAATGGCGTGTACCCTGAAATGAAATTGCAGATCAGCAGGGAATTTTTTACGGTTTCTTCAGAGGAACTTCTGCAAATGTATCCGCATCTGACTCCAAGAGAACGGGAGGATCGGATATGCAGAGAGCACGGTTCGGTGCTGCTTACGGGAATCGGCGGAAAACTTTCAGACGGTACTGTTCATGACGGAAGAGCACCTGACTACGACGATTGGGCTTTAAATGGGGATATCCTTATCTGGTATGAGCCATTGGGGAGGGCGGTGGAACTGTCTTCTATGGGTATTCGGGTAAATCCGCAATCTCTTGCGGCACAACTTCGCCTTGCGGGCTGCCCGGAACGGGCACAACTGCCTTTTCACAAAGCACTTCTCAACGGTGAACTTCCTCTTACTGTGGGCGGAGGAATCGGTCAATCCAGAATCTGCATGGTGATTTTGGAGAAGGTTCACATAGGGCAGGTTCAAAGTTCTATTTGGAGCGAGGAGGAATATCAATCCTGTGCGAAGAGGGGAATTCGGCTGCTTTAGGGGAGTATTTAATTTTTGACTTTCGTTTTTCTGAATGCGGGTTTTGGTATTCTTCGATAACTTTATGAAAAGAGCAGAGCGTCCTTTTGGAAAAGGACGTTTTGATGGGAAGCCCTTTATGGGAAAAAGCGTTGTATGAAAAAGGCGTTCTTGCGATGAGAACGTCTTTTTGATTAATTTTGGGTTGAAAATCCGATGGTCGCTGCGTTTGTTGCATTTGTGCGGTATCGCACGGCGATGCTTTTGACTCTTTAAAATTGTCTATAATTTCGGCGTATGAAATTTTCGAATCTACACCGAAGGTGGTTTTGGGGGCGCTTTATAATCGGTGAGAACAGGTTCTGCCAGGTAGAGAGCGCTGCCGATGATGTCTTTGCCGAATCTGCCGCGCAGCGCGTCCACCGTCTCTTCCAGTTTCTCTTTTTTTGCTCTTTCGCAGGAATCGTCAAAGAGAGAAATTTGCAGAGAACTTTCGGGAAGGAGTTTTTCGGCGCAGACACCTAAAGAACGAATGGGTTCATTCCGCTTTTTCAGAATTTCCCAAAGTTCGAGGGAAGCATTTAAAAGTTCGCTTGAAATCTGAGTTTCTTTTTTCAGAAGTTTGCGGCGGCTTTTTATTTCAAATCGGTTATTCTTCACCAGAATTGAGAGCGCGCCGCATTTCAGTTTATTTTTTCGGAGTCTTGTTGCCACACTGTCACAAAGCATGAAAAAAACGGCTTTTATCTGATCTTCATTTTCCAGATCGTAGGGGCAGGTGACGCTGTTGCCGATGCTTTCGGGCGGACGGCTGTATGTGTCTTTCGCGATAGGGGTGGGATCGTATCCGTTTGATCGGAAATAAAGATCGAGTCCCGGCTTTCCAAAATATTTTTTAAGGGTGAGCAGGGGCATATTTGCCAGTTGTCCGATGGTGCGCACGCTGAAAAGGTGAAGTTTTTGGACGGTAGAAGGACCTGCGAACATCATACTTTCCACCGGCAGCGGCCAGAGCAATTCTTTGAAATTCTCTCTTGAAATGTGCGTAGTGGCGTCTGGTTTTTTGTAGTCGCTGCCCATCTTTGCAAATGTTTTGTTGTAAGACACACCGGCGGAAATGGAAAGTCCCAGTTCTTTTTTTGTGGCGGCGCGCAATTCATTGGCGATGCGCAAGCCATCGCCGTATGCTGTCCTGCTCTCGGTTACGTCCAGCCAACATTCATCTATCCCGAAACTTTCAATTTTGTCTGTATAATGTCGATACAGTTCTCTTGTCGCCTGGGAGTATTGTACGTACAGTTTGTGGTGCGCGGGAAGCAAAAGAATGTTTGGACATTTGGCTTTGGCGACGACGATTGCTTCCCCGGTCCGTATTCCGAATTTTTTGGCGCATTCATTCTTGGCAAGGATGATGCCGTGCCTTCTTTCGGGATCACCGCAAACTGCGACGGGACGTCTTTGAAGTTCCGGTTTTCCGATACATTCCACAGATACAAAAAAATTGTTCAAATCGCAGTGTAAAATTTCCCGATTTTGTTCCATTGCGTCCTCCTTGGACGGGGATTGCGTACCCGTTTTTATGTTTTTACCCGTCTGTTTTGCATGTTCACTTATAGGTTCTGCCTGCCTGCCTTGCTTGTAGAATTGTTTTTATGAAAACACCGATTCGTGTTCTGAATAAAAAAGTTCTTTTTTATATGTTTTCTGTTCTTCAATTTTTTGCCGGAGTTCTCTTTGGTTTTATATTTTTCGTTTGAAGTTGGTGGATTTCCGAAAAAGAACATTTGTTCTATATAAGGATAGCACAAGAACAAATGTTTGTCAACAGGAAATTTCTTACGGTTTCAAAGTTTAATGTAGTGTTACAATTGATATGAGACTGAAAGGAAAAAAGGTATAGAAAAAGTGGTTGAGTTCTGATAGAATAGTTTT
>CANQNM010000040.1 GCA_947625265.1 uncultured Clostridia bacterium | reverse complement strand
CAGCGGAATACAAAAGTTACGCCGAGTCATTATGCCCCTGAGCCTTTCGGGCGTGATTTCGGGGGTGATCATGGTGTTTGTGCCCTCTATATCTACTTTTTATATTTCACAAAAGATGTCCGGCGGACAGGTGGTGCTCATCGGGGATATCATTGAAATGCAAATCAAAGAATACTGGAGCGACGGAGGACTGAACAGAGGGGCCGCTATGTCGCTTGTGCTGATGGTGATCATCATGATCTGCACCTTCATCATGAACAAGTTCTCGGATGACGAGGAGGTGATCCTGTGAAAAGATTCTTCACATCCGGAAAGAAAAAAAACCTTTCGTCGGTGGTCGGCAACTTGTTTATGGTGCTGGTTTACCTTTTTCTCTATGCGCCGCTGCTGGTCATGATTGTCTTTTCCTTCAATTCCGGAAAGAGCACTTCGGTTTTTCAGGGCTTTTCTTTGCGTTGGTATAATGAGTTGGTCACCGGAAGCGCACAGTTGATCGAGTGTCTGAAAAATTCTCTGATCCTCGCGGTGCTGTCGTCTCTTGCCGCGACCGTGCTGGGAACCCTTGCAGCGGTGGGCATCTATATGTTGAGCGGTAAAAGAGTCGAAGGACTTCTTCTGACGGTGAACAACATTCCCATGATGAATCCCGACATTGTCACGGGTGTGTCCATGATGATGATGTTTGTTTTCGTTGGGGCGCTGTTGGGCGTTTCGGGCGACCGGGTGAACTTTTCCACGCTGCTTATTGCGCACATCACCTTCAACATTCCCTATGTTCTACTGAACGTCCTGCCTAAACTGCGCGCTACCGACCGAAGTCTGATGGACGCCGCCATGGATCTGGGATGCCCTCCGGTGAAGGCGTTTTTCAAGGTGGTTATGCCCCAGTTGGGATCGGCAATTCTTTCGGGACTGCTCATGGCGTTTACCCTGTCTTTTGACGATTTTGTCATCAGTTACTACACCAGCGGGTCGGATTTTGTGACTTTACCGGTATATATTTATTCATTGGTGCGAAAGAGAGTCAGGCCCAACCTTTACGCGCTTTATTCGTTGATCTTTATCGCGATTCTTCTGCTGCTTGTGGCATACAACATTCTACAAAACAAGTCGGAGAAAAAATCCAGAAACAAAGTTGCAGAAGGCGTACGGGGCAAACGATGAATGCGGCGCCGGGTTCTCAAACAGGTTTAAATTTTTGATCATATATACGAATATATACGAATACACAAAAGTCCAGGCACATTGATTGCGCAGGACTAAGAAAGGAAGGATACAACATGAAAAAAACACTTTCCGTTTTGATGGCGGGAATCCTTGCGGCAGGCTCTCTTTTCGCTTTTTCCTCCTGTAGGAAGGTCAACGACACTGTGAGCAATCTCCGCGGCACCTATACAAGGGATATGGAAGGGACGACGCTGAACGTTTACAACTGGGCGGAATATATTTCTGACGGCGCAGAGGGGTCATTGGATGTAATCGCCGCTTTCGAGAAGGTTACCGGTATTGACGTTAACTATGTTATGTATGATAGCAACGAAGTGATGTACAGCAAGATGAAGAGTGGGTCGGTGAGTTATGACATCGTCATTCCCTCGGACTATATGATCGAAAGAATGATCAAAGAAGGAATGCTCAGGGAATTGGACTTTGATAAAATCACCAACTACGATCTCATCGACGACCGGTATAAAGGACTGTATTTTGACGAGGAGGAAAAATATTCGGTTCCGATAAACGTGGGAATGGTGGGATTGATCTACAATACCAAAATGGTGTCAGGCACTCCTGATTCCTGGAGTATCATGTGGGACAAACAGTATAAAGATAAAGTGATTACCTTTGACAATTCCAGGGATGGTTTTATGATTGCACAGATGAAGGCCGGTGTGGACGTGAACTCCGAGAACAAGGAGGACTGGGACAAGGCGGCAGCGGAACTGCGAAGCCTCAACGACAACCTTCAGGGGTACTATATGGACGAAACCTTCAACAAGATGGAATCGGGCAATGCCGCCATCGGCGCATATTATGCCGGAGATTTCCTGACAATGCGGGACGAGAATCCTGATCTTGCAATGGTTTATCCCAAGGAAGGGACCAATATTTTCGTGGATTCGATTTGTGTTCCCTCAACCGCGCGGAACTATGAAGCGGCAATGATGTTTATCAATTTCATGCTGGAACCTGAGGTAGCGCTGGCCAATGCTGAGTACCTCTGCTATGCGTCTCCCAATACCTCTGTTGTGGAGAACCCTGACTATTCGCTCAAGGACAACAAATTGCTCTATCCTGATAATATGGATGAACTGACGGTGTACTACTATCATGATCTCTCAAACGAAATCAGGGAATACTATGGGGAGTTGTGGTTGAAGATCAAAGGCGAGTGAGCGTTCCCAGTTTGCAGACGCCCTGCGCGAACTGCTTTACCGCATTGTCTTTCTGGATAGACTATCCCCCGACGGGAGTTCTTGATTTATTGTATACTGCCCGATAAATCGCGGTTTTTTGAGGGAATCATAATGAAGTGCGAAAAATGTGGTTCTGAAAACATAACTGAAGGGAAACTTTCAACGGGTAGGGGTGGATTGGTGTTTACAACAGAAAAATCTCAAAAAGGCCCCTTCAATTTTAAACTATTTGACTTTAACTGCAAAGCGGTGTAAAGTTTGTGGAGGTATCTTTGACATTCGCATGAATCACAAGCGATTACAGAAAACAAATTACTTCCTGTTTATCTAAAAGAGCAAAGAGAAAAACTCCTTGCTGCCACGTTGGCAGTGAGGAGTTTCTTTTTGCTCTTATGCCTTGATTTATGTCCCTCGTTTGGCGGAGAAGCGCATTCTCTTTAGAGCAGACTGCAGCAAAATCCGACGGTGCGAACCGGAGGGCGGGCAGACCTTTCCGCGAGAACTGTGCGCCTTGCATGTTTTGCAGCAGATTTGAATGGGCCTGTCCGGACTGCTCCTGCGAAAGTTTCCTTGTGCGAGAAATTGGTGCGAACGCCGTAAGCGTCGCATAAAAATATGTCAGCGATACGTAGGGCTTTGTTTCTTGCTTTTAAATGGGAAATTGTGGATATATTTTTGATTTTTGAAATATACTATCAGGTGAGATAAACGCCGCGAAACCGCAGGGACATGAAGAACCGAACCGGCGTTTGTGAAATATTCATACGGGGGCGGGTGATTTGTTGAAAAACTCAGAGAACACTGCCAAAAGGATTCTTCTTTACGCCGGTGTTGTATTGGTTATACTTTTTTCCTTCTTTCTGTTCTTCAAATATCTTTTGGGACCCCTTTTGCCGTTTTTGCTGGCGTTTCTTTTAGCATTGCTTGTATTGCCGCTTTCTGAAAAATTAGAGAAAAAAAGCAAAATTACCAGTAAAATTTGGGCGGTTCTGTTGTTGGCTATTTTTTCGGCGCTTCTCTTTCTTTTTCTATGGCTGTCGGTAGGCAAACTTTTTTCGGAACTTTACGCTTTTGTTTCCGATGAAAAACTTCTTCTGTCAAATCTTGAGGAACTTTATGATCGAGTGCAGATTTTTATTCAAGAACATTTTCCGGTTCTTTCACAGAAACTTGACGGCTTTGATGTGGGCGCGCATGTAGGGGAGTTGCTTTCAAGACTTTCCATGTCCGCCTCAGTTTATCTTGCTAAATTGGCTTTTTCGTTGCCGGAGGCAGTTTTTTTCGCAGTGGTGACGGTGCTTGCCGCGTACTATTTCTCCCTTGAGGGCAGGACGATTTTGGAGTTTTTTTACAGTTTTATACCCGCTTCCCGCAGAGCGCACGCGATAAAACTTTTGAGTGCGTTTTTAAAGGGAATCGGCGGATATTTCAAGGCCGGCGGTTTTATGATGATCCTGACATTTTTTGAGTTGTTGATTGGTTTTTCGATTTTGGGATTCAGATATCCTTTTCTTATTGCGATTGTCATCGCGGCGGTGGATTTTTTGCCCGTATTGGGTACCGGGACGGTGCTGGTACCTTGGAGCGTCATTTCTTTTCTTGCCGGAAGGCAGGGAAGAGCCTTGGGGCTTCTGGCGCTGTGGGGGGTGACGATGCTGGTTCGTCAGTTGGCGGAACCGCGGATCATGGGAAAACATCTGGGAATTCATCCTTTGTTCAGTTTGCTTGCCAGTTATACCGGCTTGAAACTTTTCGGAATTCCTGGAATGGTGCTTTTGCCCATCGGTTGTTCGGTGGGATGGGGGATTTTCAAGGAATTTCAGGAGGCGGAACGTCGCGTGGAGGATCAGGAAGTATGATCCTCCACGTCAATTTTCATAGAAAAAGACGGTGAAGTTTCAGGTTTTCAGGAAAACTGTGATGAGTCGTCGGCACTCGCGGAACTATCGGAACGCCTATGAGGGTTTGCGGGTTTTGTATCGGGAGGGTTTCCGGCGTTACGGATTTTTCGTTGAAATTTTTTTAAAGAAACTTCTTTTTTTCACTCTTTTGTCGGGTGTTAAAGAAATTTTCAGTGTCTTCGCGGATATCCCGCCGGTAAAAGAAAAGCGCGGTGCAGTTCATGAGCGTCATGGCGGCCACAGAAAAATCCGAAAGTTGCCACAAAAGTGTCTCGGGTACCAAAATTCCGGTTGCTGCAAAAAGGCAAAATACAATCTTTCCGAAGAGAACGAAGCGGGATTTTTTAAATAGAAAACGCAAACAACTTTCCGCATAAAACGACCAGCAGACAAGAGTGGCAAATGCGAAGCAAATGAGAGCCAAAAGAAGGAGGTATTCCGAAAGACGTCCGAAAACTGAGGAGAAGGCGTCGAGAATTGTTTTGACCGGTGTTTGAGAGGTGGATAGGCTGACGCGAGAGCAGAGAAGCGTTACTCCCGTGAGTGTGCAAAGAAAAAGTGTGTCCACCGCTACCTCCACAACACCCAAAGCGCCCTGGGATGCACCGGATCTGGCGCCCGAAGCGGCGTGAGCAATGGGCGCCGTTCCGCACCCAGCTTCATTCGAGAGCAGTCCACGGATCACGCCAAACCGAAGCGCAACAAGCAATCCCTGTGACACTCCCCTTGCAGCGCAGTCAAGACCGAAGGCGCCCGAAAGAATGTCGTGAAAGACTCTGGGAAGTTCTTTTAGATTGGCGGCGATTACTCCGAAGCAGAGAAGCGTGTAAAGAATAGACATGGCGGGAACAAGTTTCACAGACAGATCAAAAAGTCCTTTTTTGGCAGTAAAAATGCAAAGTGCAAGTCCACCTGCCATGAGAAGGGAAAGAAACAGAGATAGAGACGGAAAGTTTATCGACCCTTTGAAAAGAAAAGCACTGTGTTCCCTGAAGCATTCCATGGCGGCGCGGCAACAGGCGGAAGTTTGCATCACGCTGCCCACCGAAAAAGCGCACAGAAGACAGAGCAGACAGAAGGCGACGGCGGCAGGTTTGGGCAGGTAAAACATGGGGCCGCCCACCGCTCCCCTCCGAAGGTAACGGCGGTGCAGCATGGAGAGCACAACTTCCGCATATTTGACGGTCATGGCGGCAAACGCGGATAGAATCATCCAGAAAAGCACCCCGGGACCGCCCTTTTGAAGCGCGTCGGCAACTCCTACAATATTTCCCACGCCTAAGGTTCCCGCCAGCGCCATCATCACCGCTTTTTTCGGAGAGGTTCCGCCGCTGTCGCATTCTTTCAGTCCCCGCAATAGTGTACAAAGCCCACGGAAGGGTCTGCCGCGTAGGTAAAAGAAAAAGAAAACAGACAATACGGTCAGATAAATTGGAAGAATTTTTCCTGAGAGCAAGTCATTGAGCGTATCCATTTGTTACCCCCTTTATATTTATCGGTTTTCACGCAGTGATGGGAATTTTTTGTATCGGAATTGTCGGTTTTTTTCCGATCTTTGATCGAATTTTCGCATAAAACAGCGTCGGGAGTCTCCGGCGCGCTTTACAAAAAACTATGCAAAAGCAGTCTATGCACGGTTTGCGGGAAAAAGAACCATGCTTGTTCCGGTTAGCACTCTCATGCAAAAAAATATGTGAACATCCTGTAAATTTCCAAAAAAACACTTGAAAAAATCAAATTATGTGCTATAATAAAGTCGGTTTTTAGCACTCAGCAAAAAAGAGTGCTAAAAACGCAAGAGCATGTACCAAATATTCTCAAAAAGAGGAGGAATAAAAAATGAAACTGAAACCCCTTGCGGACAGAGTGGTTTTGAAGATGACCGAGGCTGAAGAGACCACCAAGAGCGGCATTATTCTGGCGGGCGCCAGCAAAGAAAAACCTCAGGTGGCTGTGGTGGTCGCGGTAGGGCCGGGCGGCACGGTTGACGGAAAGGAAGTGACCATGCTGGTCAAAGAAGGAGATAAAGTTATCACCAGTCAGTATGCCGGCAGTACGGTGAAGTTGGATGGCGAGGAATATCTTGTAGTCAAACAGAATGATATTCTGGCAATTGTTGAATAAATTACGGGAGGGAAACCAATATGTCTAAGGAAATTGCATACGGAACGGAAGCGAGAACGAAGTTGCTCGCCGGAATTGATAAACTGGCGGATACAGTAAAGATCACTCTTGGACCCAAGGGACGCAATGTGGTGTTGGACAAGAAGTACGGCGCGCCTCTGATTACCAATGACGGCGTAACCATCGCCAAAGAGATCGAGTTGGAGGATCCCATGGAGAACATGGGTGCGCAGTTGGTAAAAGAGGTTGCAACCAAGACCAACGATGCGGCGGGCGATGGAACCACCACGGCGACGCTTCTTGCGCAGGCGTTCATCCATGAAGGAATGAAAAATGTGACCGCGGGCGCGAACCCCATGATTCTGCGTAAAGGCGTTCAGAAAGCAGTGGATACTGCTGTGGAAGCGTTAAAGGCCAACGCCCAGAAGGTCAACGGATCGGAGGATATTGCGAGAGTCGGAACGATTTCTGCAAGCGACGCCGAGATTGGCAAGCAGATCGCCGAAGCGATGGAGAAAGTAACCGCAGACGGCGTGATCACCGTTGAGGAATCTAAGACCGCCGAGACATATATCGACGTGGTGAAGGGTATGAAGTTTGACAGGGGATACCTGTCTCCCTATATGGTTACTGACACCGATAAAATGGAAGCGGTACTCACCGACGCCTATATTCTTGTGACCGACAAGAAAATCTCCAACATTCAGGAACTTCTTCCGTTGCTGGAGCAGATTGTCCAGTGCGGCGGAAAACTGCTGATCGTGGCAGAGGATGTGGAAGGAGAAGCGTTGACCACGCTGGTGCTCAACAAACTGCGCGGAACCTTCACCTGCGTTGCCGTGAAAGCGCCGGGATTTGGCGATAGAAGAAAAGAAATGCTCAAAGATATCGCCGTCCTGACGGGGGCCGAAGTTATCACGAGCGAGTTGGGTTTGGAACTGAAAGACACAACAGTTGCCCAGTTGGGACACGCCGATCAGGTGAAGGTAGACAAAGAAAACACCACCATTGTAGGCGGCAAGGGAGATCCGGAGGAAGTCAAGAACCGTGTGGCGCAGATCAGGGCGAATATCGCGACCACCACGTCGGACTTCGACAGAGAAAAACTTCAGGAGAGACTTGCAAAGATGGCAGGCGGTGTGGCGGTGATCAAGGTTGGTGCCGCTACCGAAGTAGAGATGAAGGAAAAGAAACTCCGTGTGGAGGATGCTCTCAACGCTACCAGAGCCGCAGTGGAAGAGGGAATCGTTGCCGGCGGCGGAACGGCCTATCTCAATGTGATCAAGGATGTTTCGGCGCTCTTAAAGACTACCTCGGGTGATGAGAAGACCGGTGTGCAGTTGGTGCTCAAGGCACTGGAAGCGCCTGTGCGTCAGATCGCGGCGAACGCTGGCTTTGAAGGTTCGGTCGTCGTCAACAAGATCATGGCGTCCGGAAAGAAGAACTACGGGTTCGACGCTTACGGCGAGAAGTATGTGGATATGATGGAGGCGGGCATTGTAGATCCTGCAAAGGTTACCAGATCCGCGCTTCAGAACGCCGCTTCCATTGCGGCGACGGTTCTTACCACAGAGGCTGTGGTTGCCGACAAACCGGAACCTGTGAAACCGGATCCCAATGCTGCCGCGATGGGCGGAATGGGCGGAATGTATTGATTGAAGCCTGTGTTTATAACTTTTTGCGGGGATGCTGTACAAAAGCATCCCCGCTTTTTTATATGTTTAAAAAAATGATCTCCTTTCATTTTTTGTTGCATAAATCTATTCCTTTTTTGTATGAAATAACACTATGAAAAAGGTACTGGCACTGTTGCTGGCTATTCTGTTTTGTCTGCCTGTGTTGACGGCATGCAGAAGCAGGTCTACCGAAACCGAACCGGCACAAAACGCATCGCCTTCCGGGATCACTTCTGAGAAAGAAAGTTCGGGACTTTCGATAGCGGAAGCGGACCAGAATATGAAATACGATTTTGGGGTATATACTATCGAATCGGCTGACGGCATGTATAAAATAGGCATTGACAATATGGGTAAAATTGCTCTTAACAATGAAAAAGGTAAAAATCGCTTTACGTTCATGATCAAGGAGAGTGTTGTGGACGGTGTGCGCACAAAATTTTACGCTATCTACGTGGGTGACGATACCATGCAGACGGTAAGCGTCACCAGTTTTCTGCCCGGCTCTTCCTCAGGACTGAAACTGTCGAGTGGCGGATATAACGCTGGGGACCGGGAGATGTGGACAGTGGAGGATTACGAGGACGGAAGTTGCCGGATCTGTCCGAAACTGATGCCTAAGGACAAACGGACATGCGTGGCGATCAAAGACAACCGGTTGATGATTGCGGAACAGGACGAAAACGACTCTTCTCAACTGTTCAGGATAAAAAAGGCGGAGCAGCATCCTTCCTATACTGAATTCGTTTCAGACAGAAAGAACATCTACCTTCGCGTCAGCACCGATATTCTTCATCAGAAATCCTCGGGAGTGACCAATGAACTGATGCAGGCATATGTCAACTACATGCAGGAAGCATATGAAGCAGAAATTGAACTCACGGGTTATGTGCCGTATGACACCATCGTCATCAGCGGCTGGGAGGAACTGGGGTATGTTGCAGGTGTTTCTGACAACTATAATGTGATCAACGCCAGCAAAGGATTCATGAATTCGGAACTGACGAAAATGGCTCAACGGCTGGAAAAGTTAAAGATCTGCGATCTGTCTTTCGGACTTCTCCATGAGATGGGGCATATGTTCGACTCAAGAAGAGGATGGAATTTTGAAAGTGAGGCGTGGACAGATCTGAAACTGTGCTATGTGATATACAGAATGACCCAACTGCACGAAAACACCGATAAAAAGATTTTCGGCTGTTCTTCCGCGGACTATGGCGCGAATGTATGCCATACCTATGAGACTATGGCGGAAGGATTGGATATTCACGCGCATAAAGGTGCGATGACGACGGTTTACGGCTTTTTCGGCGCGGCGAGACTGTTTTTACTTATGGCTTATGACTTCGGGTGGGAGCCTTTCATCAAAACCTTCCATTGGTATCAGGACAATGGATACACTCAGGATTCTTTTGAACGTTGGATCGGTTTACGACATTTGTTCAAAAGTTGTCGGAGTTTTCCGGAAAAGATATCCGTAACGAGTACCTGACAGAAGAAAACTGGGAAGTTTTCAGGGCATATTACAACGGCGAAACAACCGAGGCTGTATAAGTTAGTATATAAACACAAAAACGCACAAAAGTTGTACCGTAAGACGGCTTTCGGATCAAAGAGCGGTGTTTTCAGACATTCGGAGAAAAGAATGCCGCCATGAGCGGTTGATTACGGCGGCGTTTGATGAAAAAAGAAGCAGGCCGGTTTTTGGAAAACGAAAATAAGGAAGTAATTCTGTAGGAGATACGGTGCAGAGCCGGAAATGGCGCTGCGCCGTATCTTTCTGCGCATCTATTTTCATTATCAGGTACGGAGATTTTGAAAACCTTATGGTGATACAATATTCATGCTCATCACTGCTCTTACAGATAGAAAAAGCGTCCAAATTCTACACTTGAACGCTGTGATTTATTGAAAAGAAATCTACCGCAGGCGGCCGTTTTCACAGCAGCCTTCTCCAGACTGTATGGCCGACTTTTTGAACACCTAAAAAAAAGGGAAAGCCGCTGTCAGACGACAGAGGCCATTTCCCGTAGAGTATTCGTTGGTTGTATTTCACTGTTGGTTTTTAACGTTTATTCCAGCGGTTTATTCCCACGGGTACAGGGAATTGTCAGATCATCCTCCGTGAGTATCAACGTGTTTTCTGTAAGTTCATAGGTCAACCTTGCAGAACTGTGACTGTTGTAGGATAGTGTGATTCGCTGCTCTTTGGGAAAAATTTTGAATGGAAAACTCATGACCATTTCATATCTTTCTTCCCCTTCGACGCGCACGTATTCGCGCATCAGCCCATCCTCGAAGTAGAAGCAGTATTCTTTGTCATCTGAATACCAATACCCGTAAATCTGTTTATGATCATCGCGGTAGTTGTTTTGATTGGCGTACCAGACGATCAGGAAGATGCTCAGAAACACAGTGATTACGAGAACCACAACGCTTACAGAGGAGAATATTTTCTCTTTTTTTGTAAAATCCTTCTTTTTCTGAGAACCGGCTGCTTTTGAGAGCGAGTATAAATCTGTCTTTGCAGGCGTGTCGTTGCCGGAACCTGCTGCAAAGTTCTTTTTCATGCGATAAGAATTCCTTTCCTTCTGTTTTGCGGCGGTCTTTTCTCTTTGACGGGCCGTTTTTAACCGGCCCGTCATTCAACATTCGATTTTTACGACGGCCTGCCTTTTGAACTTCCGAGCGACGCACAGTATACGCGTACAGGGCATATAGCGTTACGGACCCTACTGAGAAGCAAAACTGATTTTCTTCGATGGTTTTTCGCCTTTTCCAAAGCATTCTTTCAGGCGCATACACACTTTACCGTTTAGTTACGGCTTTGTAGAAGTCTGTGTAGTAAGCGACTATCGTGCGCTCTTTTCCGCCATGCTCCAGGTCCTTTCCCGTGAGAATTACACCTTCAAGGCTCATCAATTCCGAGACGGTCAATTCGTCTGTCGCTGCGCGAAACACAATGTTTTCCGAGGAAAGGACAATCAGTTCTCCGTTGCGCAGGTTGATCATCCCGTTTTTTCCGATAATGGTTTCGCCCAATTTTTCAGAGCGCTCGCTGCAATATTTGATGGCGCGTTTGTCCAACTTTTTGCACATTTCTTTTTTAAAGCGCTTTGAATTCTCGTTTTTCGGTTTTATGAGAATGTTCAAAATCCGGTTGAAGCCCATTACTTTGCCCCTTTATCTTATTTTACGTCATTCGTTATAGTCTTCGTCTCCCCAGTCCTCATTGTCCTCAAAGGGATCGGCCACTTCTCCGTTTTTCGCACGCTCCACATTTTGCTGGTGCACGGCGAGTGTTTCTGCAAAGAAACTATAGCCGGAATTTGTAGCGACGAAATAGTAGTATGAGCAGCCGTCCATGGGGTAGAGTGCGGCGATAATAGAATCGGCGGTGGGGGAAACCACGGGTCCCGGGGGAAGCCCCGCGTAGCGGTAACTGTTGTAAGGAGATTCGTAGTTTAGTTCATATTCACCAAAATCGGGAGAAACACTGCGCTCAAAGTGCCTGATCGCGTAAAGAACCGTCACATTGCTTTCCAGTCTTCCGTCGATAGATTCGTATTCCGGATTTCCAAGACGGTTGTAAAACACCGCTCCGATGGTGGATCTTTCTGCCGGCAGTCCTTCTTTTTCCAAAATCGAGGCCATGGTGAGAATGTCATCAAGGGTCATTTCGGGGATATTGGGGTAAAGATCTCGTAAATATTGACAGCGTTCAGCGAAATCCTCGGCATTCCTGATTTTTAGGGATCTCAAAATTTTGTCAAATTCATTGAGCATCTTAAAGATTACTGCCTTTGCCCCAGCCGTGCCAGGAATGTCGCCTTCCTTGTCGGGATAACTGTCGTAGAAGAAATAGGTGTCCGGATAGAGGTATCCCTCCAATCTGTACAATCTTCCGCCGGAACAGTCCACTCCTTCCAAGAACCAATACGCTTCGGTGTCCAATGGATATTCGTTGATCACATATTCAAATGCTTCTCTGGTTCCGATGCCGTTGGAAACAAAGAGTCTGATGATGTCGTCCACAGTATATCCCTCAGGTACGGAGATAGAAATTTCTTTTCTAGGCTCCTGCTTGGGGAGAAACAGGCTGAGAAGAGCATCATAGCCCATCTTTGGCGTGACGGTCACGGTCGCGGGAAGGAAGGGAAGATCTGATTTGTGCCGCAGACGTGCGTAAAGTTTAAAAATTGTGGGGTGTTTGATCACGTGCTGCTCGCTCAATTGTTCGGCCAGATCATCAATGGTGATATACTCTCCTTTTACGGTAACTGTGACATCCACGCCTGATGTTTTAAGCGCGAAGGCTTCGTTTGCAACATCCAGAGCGAAAGCGCTGATCAGAATGGATACGGCAATCACCATAACAAGATATGTCACCGTCAACGCGAAAGCGTAGGCCGAACTGTTGTGTCTCTTCCTTACGGTTTTGATTTTGTTTTTGGGGGGTGGATTTTGCACAGGTTTTTCTTTGGCCAAGCGACCCTTTACCGTAGGGGAGATTCTGGTTTCTGCCCCTTCTTTGGTTCGTATGGTGTCGGTGACACGTGTTGACGCAGAAACAGGAGTTTCCGATTTTTTCACCTGAGGTTCTTTGTTTGAACTTTCGACTTTTATCTTCTTTTTTTCGTTTTCTTTTGCCGCGGATTCGGGGGATTGAGAATTTTTCTCTTTAGAATTCAAAGTTTCATTTCTCCTTTTCACTCAGATTTGAGTGTGCTCGATATAAAGTTCTCCCAGAACAAAGAACAGGATGCAAAGCAGAAAGGTGGGGGAGAGAATTTCAAATGAAGGCGGCAAAATGCCGCTCTTTTTGACGGGCGCACGAGACCGTAGACCTGCTGTACTGTAGTTTAGGAACAGTCTTTCTCCTTCGCCAATCGCCAGGGACAGGAAGAGCAGAAAAAGGACGGTGACCAGGTAAAAGATAAGGACGGTTCCCGCTTCCAACGATATAAAATTCAGAACGAATGGTTGCGCGAAAATTGAGAAAAGATTGAACAGTGCATGTAAAAGCGCGGACGCCAAGGTTGAGCGGGCGGTATATGCCGTGGTACCCAACGCGATACCCAGAAGAAAATAGAAGGGAAACAAACGAAAGTTGAAGTGCAGAAGCGCAAACAATAGGGACGTAATCGCTACGGAGGGCAACATTCCGTACATTCGGTATTCTCTTAAAAGAACTCCCCTGAAGATAAATTCCTCCGCGAAAGCCGGAACGATTGCCAAGGCAAGGGAGACATAGAGAACGTCGGCAGTATTTGCGATATAATTTCCGCCGACCATTTCAAGCGCGTTTTCGGCAAGGTGGTTGGTTCCTGGATCAATGTTGAAAGAAACGAAAGAAAGACTCATAAGGAAACTTCCGAAAATCATCACAAAGAACATGAGAATGATGAGGGGAAGTTGGGTAAAACCGAAAGAAATCAGATCCATGTCCGCAGTGTATCCTCGGGGTTTTAACTTTACATAAAAAATCCCTGGGAGAATGAAGATCAGAATTTCGATCACGGTATACGCCAAAAAAAGATCTTCTTTTCGTGTGAAATGAAGTTCGGAAGTCGCAAGACGGGAGAACATTGCGAGCAAACCGATCGCCAAAACAAGAACCGGAGCAGTGAATACTGTTTTTTTGATATAGTCACGCATTTGTGAGTATGGTGCCCCCTTCGTTTATGACAAGCGCTACCCGCTGATCGTAAAATCCTCTGGGCAATCTGTCAAAAATCAAATCTCTATATGTTATGCCTGCCGTGATTCCCTTGAAAACATTCAAAAACCGGTCATAATACCCCTTTCCGTACCCGAGTCTGTATCCGTTTCTGTCAAAGGCAAGTCCGGGAATGGCAAGGAATGTCTGCCGTTCGGACAGTTCCTTTTCGAGAATTGGCGCGTCGGCGGAGGGTTCCAGAATTCCGTAGGATCCTTCATCCAACGTCAAAAGATTCTCAATGATTCGAAAGGTCATGACACCCGGTTCGGATTCACAGCGAGGCAAAGCGACTTTTTTTCCGTGTCGGAGCGCATGTGCTATAAGCGGACGAATATCCACTTCACTTTTGATTGGGGAATACAGAAGAACCGTTGGTGCAAAACGGTAACACGTCAACGCCATCAGGCGGCTGCAGATGGTCTGATCCGCCGTTCGTTTGTACAGGGGGTCGATCCCGTTTCGAAGAAGTGTACAGTGTTTTCGAAATTCCTTTTTGTCTTCCCATCCAAAATCCATTGTGTCCGTTTCCTTCTTGATCATGCGTGCGGCGCAAAAACCGATCGAGCAATTTGTTGCGCCTGATCCGCGGAAGTCAGTATCTCCACCAGTTTCAGTCCGAAATCCAAAGCGGCGCCCATGCCCACGGCAGTTAGTATACGTCCGTCCAGAACTACCGGTGCATTTTCAATTTTCGCTCCCTTCAGCATTTTTTCAAATCCCGGGTAACATACGGCGCGCTTTCCCGCAAGGAGCCCCATGCCTCCGAGAATTTTGGGGGCTGCGCAAATGGCGGCTGCAATCCCTCCGTTTTCATAGCAGGCGGATACAATCTCATGCACTTTCGGAATGTCCAGATTCTCCGCTCCCGGCATTCCACCGGGAAGAACCACAGCTTGCGGACAGGGCAATGCATGGACTTCTTCCAAAAGCATATCCGCCTTTATGGAAATGCCTCTGGTGGAGCACACCGACAGTTTTCCGCCCGTCGCGACGGTCACTGCATTCAGTTTGGCTCTTCTCAAAATATCCAGTGGACAAATTGCTTCGGTTTCTTCAAAACCTTCGGCAAGGAAGAGGTATATGGTTTGTGACATGTCCGAAATTCTCCTTCTTTCTTTAGGTTGTGTTTTTCCTTTAGGTTGTGCTTTTCGTGCTGCCCTTCGTCGGGTCTGAAGGGCCGTTTCGCTAATGTGTTCTTAAAAGTGACGGAGTGGAGTTGAACCGAAGCCGGTTTGCAAGGAGAATTTTCTCCCATGCGGCGGGACCTTTAAAAATACAGCAGGTACTTTCTGCATTTTTTCTTTCCTAGATAAAAATCCGCTGCCGAAAACTGTACGCCTCCACGGGAAGAATTTTTCGGATGATTTTTTTGTGCGAAGGATACAGCCTTGTTGGCATAAGGCAACGGTGCAAATTGAAAAGTGCCGAGAAGGATCCGTGTAAAGTGACTTTTTACCTTAAACCGAAAAGTCTCTTTATAATGCGGTATAACGCGATATAACGCGGTATAACGCGGTACCCCGGGGGAGAACCCGCCTATTCGCGGCCGCGCGCCGCCTGTCCTCGTGTTTGTATGCGCAGGTCTGTCTGTCTGCTTGTCCGTTCACTCTGCGCCTGACTGTCAGTTATTTGACGTCTGGTTGAACGCTGAGCCCCGCCTTTTCCAATAGTTCCATCAAAATCTCGTTAAGATTTCGAGGATGCCCCTGCTCATGGCAGGGGATTTTTGTCCATCCCAATCTCTGCGCGGCGTATAGGGCTGAGGAATAGGCCCTATCCAGATGTGCAGAATCCTTTTCATGAATGTCCACGGCTCTCCCGCTTTCCGCCGCCCTTTTGGCGATGAGTTGACGGCAAATTGTGGGAGGCATTTCAAGGTAGAAGACATGATCCGGGCGGGGAAGTTCCAATTTTTCGTATTCAAAATCGAAAAGCCAAGAGAGAAACGAATCCCAT
>CANQNM010000039.1 GCA_947625265.1 uncultured Clostridia bacterium | reverse complement strand
AAACTATTCTATCAGAACTCAATCACTTTTTCTATACCTTTTTTCCTTTCAGTCTCATATCAATTGTAACACTACAGGATTTCAATGTATTTCCAACACTTCCCAACGTATCGGTGCTTTTTTCAGCACCCTGCGAATATACTATCTCAAAGAACTTGTTTTCTGGAACGGAGAAAATGGAAATGGTGAGAAACAATAACGCCCTCAAGGGGCTGAATGATGAAGAAGTGCGGGCCTCAAGGGAGAAATATGGATCAAACGAGTACACGAAAGCCAAGAAAAAAAGTTTTTTAAGAAGACTTCTTGACAGTTTCTCCGATCCCATCATCCGAATTTTACTTCTGGCAATGATCGTAAATTTGATTTTTACCATCAGAAACATTAACTGGTCGGAAACCGCCGGTATCGTCATCGCCGTGGCCATTTCCACCTTTGTTTCAGCAATTTCAGAATACGGAAGCGAAAAGGCATTTGAAAAACTGAAAGAGGAAAGCAAAAACATTTCGGCAAACGTTGTAAGGAACGGAAAACCGCAAAGGATCGGTGGCGAGGAACTGGTCGTCGGAGACATTGTGCTGCTGGGAGAAGGAGAAAAAATCGCAGCTGACGGCGTCATTTTACAAGGATCGTTAAAAATTGACCAGTCGGCGGTGAGCGGTGAGTCTGAACCGGTACAAAAAAGTCCCTCTTCTCGCCAAGGCACCGAAACAGATCGTCTGTACGCCGGCACTCTGATTGTTGAGGGAGAAGGCAAAATGATGGTCACGGCGGTGGGCGACAACAGCGTCTACGGAAAAATTGCGGGAGAAATTCAAACCGAAAGCGGCGAAAGTCCGCTGAAAAACCGTCTGAATAAACTGGCGGGGACCATTTCCAAAATTGGGTATGCCGCGGCGGCCCTGGTAGCGCTCACCTATCTTTTCAATGTTTTCGTCATTGACAGCGGATATAACGTCGCCGAAATTCTTATGAAGGTCCGCAATCTGCGCTTCGTCGCCATGCGACTTATCAAAGCAGTCACCATCGCCATGACCGTCATTGTGGTGGCGGTGCCCGAAGGACTGCCCATGATGATCACCGTGGTTCTCTCTTCAAACATGAAAAAAATGATGCGTGATCAGGTTTTAGTGAGAAAAATGGTGGGTATTGAAACTGCGGGTTGCATGAATATTCTTTTCACCGACAAGACCGGAACGCTCACCGAAGGCAGACCCGTCTGCGGAGAACTGGTTTTCGGCAATGGAGATCGCTTTAGCCGTCAGAGTGTCTTTGATTCCAAAATTTTAAGAAAACTTCAGTGTTCGGTTTTTCTGAACAGTGGCTGCACCATGCGCGACGGAGAACCGGTTGGTGGGAATCCCACCGAGCAGGCACTGTGCCGTTTCTTCAAACAGCCCGATACTCTGCCGCAAATAAAAAATAAACTTCCATTCAACAGCAAAAACAAATATTCCGCTGTGCAAACGGACGAAGCGGCACAAAACGTCTACATCAAGGGCGCCCCGGAAAAAATTCTGCCCTATTGCAAGTATTGCTACGATAAACAAGGAAATCGCACGGCGTTCTATCCAGAAAAAATGCAAAAACTGGTCAAAAAACTCTCCTCAAACGCTTCGAGAATTCTGGCATTGGCGACAGCGGACTCCTTTAGGGACCCTTCGGCCGCCGACGGAATGACGTTTTTGTGCATTGCGGTGCTCTCCGACGGGTTACGAAAAACCGCCAAAAAGGCGGTGAAAGATCTACAGAATGCCGGGATTCAAACGGTGATGATCACCGGAGACAGCAAGGAAACCGCGGTAAGCATCGCCAAAGAATGCGGCATTCTCAACACACAACGAAACCTTGTGCTGACCGGAAAGGAATTGGCCGAAACCGACGACCAAACTCTTATGCAAAATCTTGACCGTCTGGCGGTGATCGCGAGAGCCATGCCAAGTGACAAAAGCAGACTCATTGATGTCAGCCGAAAAAAAGGACTGGTTTCCGGCATGACCGGTGACGGCGTCAACGACGCGCCGGCACTGAAAAAGGCGGACGTGGGGTTTTCCATGGGCTCCGGCACGGACATCGCCAAAGAGGCAAGCGAGGTGATTCTGCTAGACAATGATCTGTCATCGGTGGTAAACGCAGTGCTGTATGGAAGAACAGTGTTCAAGAGCATCCGAAAATTTATTACCTTTCAACTGATTATGAACCTGTGCGCGGTAGGCGTTTCCTTTTTCGGACAGCTTATGGGCATCGACAGCCCCGTCACGGTGATCCAGATGCTGTGGGTAAACATCATCATGGACACTTTGGGCGGGTTGGCATTCGCGGGAGAATATCCTCTGCGTTTTTACCTCAAGGAAAAACCGATAAGCAGAGAAGAACCGATTCTGCGAAAGAGCACGCTCTTTCAGATTCTGCTTATGGGTGGATACGGAACGGCTCTCTGCACTTTCTTCCTTTCAAACGCGGAAATCCGTCAACTGTTCAACTATGAAAACAACAATCTGCCCATGCTCACCGCTTTCTTCGCGCTTTTCATTTTCACAGGCATCGTCATCTGCTTCACCGCACGCAGCGAACGCGTAAATATTTTGGCGGGACTTGGAAAAAACAAGGCGTTCATTGCAATCATGGCCCTCATTCTTACCATACAGTTGCTCATGCTCTATTTCGGAGGAAGTCTGTTCCGCTGTGTGGGTCTTTCCAAAAACGCTCTGCTGCTGGTCGTAGTTCTTTCGCTGACTGTTGTGCCGGTGGATTTTGTACGGAGGCTTCTTTTTAAGGGTCTGTTCAAGGAAAAAAGGAAGCGAATCCCTGACTTCGTCCCAAACGCCGATGTTCCTTTGCGCACCGCCAATCAGACAGATTTTCCGGCCGGTCGTTGAAAACGCGGAACAGACTGAACGGGAAAAGAAAAGGACGCGTCCGCACCCATGTCAAAAATAACTTCAAACAGCATGAAACGGCATAGGCAATCAACAAAACTTCGACGGCGCCAAACCGGATAGGAAAATTCCGGAATCAAAACCGCAGCGCACTCCCATCAGCGTTTCGTTCAGGGGTGCAAAATTAAAAACAGTTTAGTTTTTCCCTGCTTCAAAGCGCACAAAATGCACTCTTCGCTTTCGCATATAACCGCGGCCGCAGATTCGGACGTCGCTGCAACAGAAATTCCGCTGGAAACCGGGAAAAATCTTCCCGATTTCAGGCGGAGTTTTTTTGAAGTTTTTTCCGGCATACATTTTGAGGTAAAAAACGGTCGGAAACGCAGGGAAATATTTGTTTGAAAGGGCTTGTTCTTAGCATCAAAATGTGATACAATCCACAGGAACATCAATTCTCTTTCAAACAAAAAAGGCGGAGGTAACACAAAAACCATGGCAGAACTCATAAATGTGGCAAAAAACAAACGTGTAAACGCTCTGGGATCCAACACAGCGGCCATTACCGACGGTATCACCGATCGGGACGTGCATTGGGACGGAGGACCGGCGCCGGCGCAGGCGATCATTGATCTGGGGGAACTTTACACCGTTTCCTCCGCCGTCCTGACAACATATTACGGGGACGGGCGTTGCTACCAATTCCAATTGTATGCCGGAAAAAGAAGCAGCGAAATGACGCTTGTGGCAAAAAAAGACGAAGATGAGGTTGCTACGGCGGAAGGATATAAAGTCTCCTTCGAACCCATCACCGCCCGCTTCATCAAGATTGTAATGACTCACAACACCGCCAATCCCTCGGTACATATTGCGGACCTGGCGGTCTTTGGAGAAAAATCAAAGGAAGCACCCGAAAAGAAGCCTCAAAACAGTTATGCAGACAAAAACGACATTGCCTACGGCAAACCCACCCGCGCAAACACCAACCAGACTTTTTCCTCGCTTGTCACCGATGGAGACGAGGAAAGTTGCTGGATCGGCGAACTGTATCCAAGATTTGTGGATGTGGATCTCACCGAAAACTACTTCCTTGATCTGGTGGAAGTTGTCGCTCCCTCCTTCGCGGATTTTGACTATACAGTATACAGTTCCCTCGATGGCGTCAATTTTGACAGAATCGGAGACGTCAAAACATTTCGGGAAAAGCGAAAAGCCACAGTGGAAGCGGCTGGGAGAGAGGCGAGGGTTCTGCGCATTCTCTGCACAGGAACTTCCCAGGGTGCAAAAGGCGCATCGGCGCTCTGTCAGGTAAAAGCGTACGGCAGAAAGGCGGACGACCGAGTAATTCCCACAAGAAAAATCATCGAACTTTCCGATTATGACACGTGGCTCAAAAAGAATACCGGGATTGATCTGGCAAAACTGAAAGACGAGAAGGGCAAATACGACATCAAAAACACCTATACCGCCGCAGACACCGTGAAGGCACTCCAGGGCCTTGTGAAAAGAATTCTCGGTGAATCCTACCTCAGTTGGTTCGTTTTTGAAATCGACCGCGCGGAAAACCGGAATTTCTACGAACTTTGGGAAGATGGCAACGAAAAAATCTGTATCCGGGCGGATTGCGGCGTCTCGGCAGCGACGGGGTTAAACTTCTATCTGAAATATTTCTGCAAGGTACAGGTCACCCAACAGACAAAACAGGTGCAAATGCCCCAAACGCCTCCTCACATCGCCGAAAAGATCAAAAATACTTCGCCCTATGAAGTACGCTACGCTTACAACTACTGTACCCTATCCTACACCATGCCCTTTTTCGGATATGAAAAATGGCAACGGGAATTGGATTTTCTCATGCTCTCGGGCGTCAATCTGATTCTCGATCTCACAGGCACAGAGGCGCTGTGGGTATCTTACCTGCAAAAATTGGGGTATACGGCAGATGAAGCAAAAGACTATGTCTGCGGATATTGCTATAAGGCCTGGTGGCTGATGGGAAATCTTGAGGGATACGGCGGTCCCGTCGCCGACGCGTGGGTGAAGGACACACTGGAAATGGCAAGGGTCAATCAGAGATATATGACGGTGATGGGTGCACAACCGGCTCTTCAAACCTTTGTTGGCGCTATGCCCGAGAGTTTTTCTTCCATCGCCAATGCACATCTGCGTTCAAAAGGTTTTGCAAACGTCGCGCCCTACATGGCGCCGCAGGGGCTTTGGGCAGGCGGATTCATCCGTCCGAATGTTCTGAAAACCACCTACGACGGATATTCCTACCTCGCACAACTCTTCTACGACACGCAGGATGAAATCTACGGGCAGGTCAGTGATTTTTATTGCGGCGACGTCTGCCACGAAGGGGGCATCGTCCCGGCAGATCTTTCAAAGCCTCAGATGTCGGCAAAAATTTTAAGTGAACTTCTGCATTCCGACAAAAACGCCGTGTGGATTTTACAGGGATGGTGGTCCAATCCCATGAAGGAAGTGCTGGATGGGTTCGGAGATCTGAAAAACGATCACATTCTCATTCTGGATCTCGCCGCCCTTGCCAACCCCAAATGGACCGACACCAAAACCTGGGACGGCGCTGAATTCGGCGCAACTCCCTGGATTTTCTGCATTCTCGACAATTACGGCGGCAGAACCGGCATGCACGGAAAACTAAGAAAAATGGCGGAACTGATGGTGAATGCCCGGAAAAACGGCAAAGTTTTAAAAGGCATCGGCATCACACCCGAGGGTACCAACGCCAACCCCGTCGTGTTCGATCTGTTCTGGGAAATGGGCTGGAGGAACACTGCGCCCGAAATGGATCTGTGGCTTCGCGAGTATGTGACCAGACGTTACCAAACCCTCACAAAACACAGCCTGAACGCCTGGAAACTTTTCGAAAAGACCGTATACGGTGTGGAGAGTTACGACGGCACCACCAAAAATAACGTCATCAACGAAAACGCGGGGCTTGGCATGGGCTATTGCCGCGGAGGATACTATAAAATCGGTTACGATAGAGATCTTTTTGAAGAAGGCGTGAAAGAACTCATGCTGGACTACAATCTTCATAAGAACACCGAAGGATTTCTCTATGATACCGTGGATCTGCTGCGCATGACGCTGACCGTCGCGTGCGACGACTATTTCGAGGTTCTGAAAAGGGCAAGAATTGCCAAAGACTCTGAATGTTTTGCACAATATTCAAAGAAATTCCTCGCCGCTATGGAACTGATTCGCGAACTTTCCACCTACAACGAAGACGAACTGCTGGGCAACTGGGTCGGTCGCGGCGTCGATTTTACAAAGGATCCCCGCAATGGGAGTTACGCACCCTTTGATTTGGATATGATGTCCTACAATGCCAAAATCCTGCTCACCGTTTGGGCATCCGCTCCCATCACCAACTATGCCAACCGCCAATTTGACGGACTGATGGAAGACTATTTCATCAAAATGTGGAGACTGCTCCTTGAAAGAGTCAACGACGCGCTGTCAAAAGGTTTGGAAGCGCCCGAAAAACTCGGCGCGGAATGCTTCTCCATAGGGTGGGAATTCACCGATCCAAAAAAGACGTACCGGAGAACGGCAGCCAATCCCGAAGGAGAGGGCAATGACCGGGGACTTGAAAAAATCTATCGCGACGTACAGAAACACATGGGCAATAAAAAGGAAATTGAACACGAAATTGCGCGGCTGGATGCGCTTCTTGAAAAAATGAAACAGGAAAAACCGGGACAAGCCGAAACCGAGGTTTCCTCCACCGTCGCCACCAACATCGAACACTGAAAAAGACCGAAACGCCGACATTTCTTTCTCAAACACACAAAAGGGACTTTTCTTAAAAAAGTCCCTTTTGAATTTCCCAAATCCTTTCTTCAGACGTCGTGCAAAGCAAGTACATGCCGAAGAAGTTTTTTTGGAAATTTGAATCATAGTTTTTCCAGGAATGGGGCAATACGTCCCTTTGAAAGCAATATTTTTTTCCGCAGTAAGGACATTTTTTTGAAAATTTCAGAATTACAATGCATACAAGAGAAACGGGAAAACAGACCGCCCCGACATTTGTCCATAAAATTTGTTGTTGGTATCATACCACATGAAACCGCAATATGCAACTGCCACAATGGGCAACTATACAATGTTTGTCATACTATTTCAGGGGATTGTCCCTCGGTGTTAATTCCAATTGGCCTACTCATGATTTTGACCGGGAACACAAAGTCGAATTGGGACTTTTCAGAAACACTTCTCCACCTTGTGCTGCCTGCAATTTGCGGTTTTCCCACAGCGGTAGCACAATTCATTGCCGCATGCCCCTTTTTTGAAAAATTCCTCGATATTCTCCACCGTCGTTCTTGCGATGTTGTCCAACGCTTCCTCAGTCAAGAACGCCTGATGAGACGTCACCAGGACGTTGGGCATAGTGATCAAACGCGCAAGCGTGTCATCATTTACAATATGACCAGAGAAATCCTCAAAAAAGATGTCCGACTCCTCCTCATACACATCCAGACACGCCGCGCCGATTTTTCTTTCCTTGATTCCCTCCAACAACGCTTCCGCGTCGATGAGCGCCCCGCGGGAGGTGTTGATCAGGACAACGCCTTTTTTCATTTTTTCAATGGCAACTCTGTCCACCATATGGTAGGTCTCCTTGGTCAGGGGACAGTGAAAAGAGAGAATATCGCTTTCCCTGAACAGTTCCTCAAGAGACACATACCGGATGTCGCTGTTTTCCTTGGGAAATTTGTCATAGGCGATGACGTTCATGCAAAATCCGCGGCAAATATTCACGAATACACACCCAATGCTGCCAGTACCTACAACACCGACAGTTTTTCCGTTCAAATCAAATCCGGTAAGTCCCGTCAGGCTGAAATTGAAATCCTTTGTGCGGTTATACGCCTTATGGATTCTCCGTACAGAGGTAAGAAGCATCGCCATCGCGTGTTCCGCCACCGCGTGGGGAGAATACGTGGGCACATGCACCACGTGAATTTTCCCATAGGCATATCTCGTGTCCACGTTATTGAACCCAGCGCAGCGGAGTGCGACCAACCGCACACCGCAAGCCGCCAGTCTGTCGATCACCGGGGCATTCACCTGATCGTTGACAAATACGCATACGCCCTCACACCCCTGTGCCAACCCCGCGGTATTCTCGCTGAGTTTGGTGTCAAAAAATTGGAAATCGATCCGATGTTCCTCTCCGTATTTTCGAAAACCGGGAATATCGTAGGGTTTCGCATCAAAAAAGGCAAATTTCATACATCTGAATCCTCCAAGGATTTTTTCAGTCCGCGGCGCCAAGAATGGAACACAAAAACTGAGGTCCGAGAAACTAAATGTCTGCCGAAAGGAAAAAGGCAAAACGCCTACACCTTTCGGATCTGCCGCGCACCGCGTTCACTCACCGTAAAACAGTATACGCTTTTCGGCGCAAAATAAACGCAAAGGATTCTGACGGCTGATAAGATATCGCCCTTCCAGCCGTTAGAACCCTTTGCCTATTCTCCGTTCCTTTTCGGATTTCTCTCTTTCTCTGTCTTATTCGTTTACCGACCAGAGCGCGCTGTACACTCCGCCTCTTTTCAGCAGTTCCCTGTGCGTGCCCCGTTCCGCCACCTCTCCCTTTTCAATGACCAGAATCTCATCCGCGTTCATCACTGTGGTCAGACGGTGCGCTACGACGACAGTCGTACGCCCTTTTGAAAGATTGTCCAGCGCCTGGCCGATCAACACTTCGTTGACCGTATCCAGCGCGGACGTTGCCTCGTCAAGAATCAGAATGGGCGGATTTTTCAGAAACACCCGCGCGATAGCGATACGTTGTTTTTGTCCGCCCGAAAGTTTGACGCCCCGCTCACCCACTACCGTGTCATAGCCCTTGGGCAAATTCTCTATATACTCATGGATATTGGCAGCTTTTGCCGCGGCAATCACTTCCTCCCTTGTCGCCGAAAAACTGCCGTAGCGAATGTTTTCTTCCACCGTATCGTTGAAAAGAAAAGTGTCCTGCGCGACGATCCCAATATTTTTCCTAAGGGAATACTTCGTAAAGGAGCGTATATCCTTTCCATCAATGAGAATTCTCCCGCCCGTGCATTCGTAAAAGGCAGGAATCAGATGACAGATCGTGGTTTTTCCTCCTCCGGATGCGCCAACCAGTGCCAGTTTGCTTCCCTTCTCCGCCTTGAAAGAAAGACGGTGGAGCACCTCTCCGCTGCTCTCGTATTCGAAACTGACGCCGTCAAATTCGATGGTTCCCTCCAATTTACCCGCGTCAACGGCGCCCGGATAGTCGGCCTCGGGACGCACGGCCATAATCTCCAAAAAACGTTCGAAGCCGGTCATGCCATTCTGATACTGCTCCACAAAGGAAATCAGTTTTTTGATGGGGCTTGTAAAGGCCGAGATGTAGAGAACAAAGGTGGTAAAATCGACCACCGTAAACCCGGGATCAAAATAGCAGAAAAGTCCGCCGGCCAAATACATTGCGACGAGCAGTATGTCGGTCACAAGGGTGGTGCCCGCCGAAAACCGTCCCATCGCCTTATAATATGCACCCCGAACTTTGACAAACCTTTGGTTCCGCTTTTCAAATTCCGCGCTTTCATGCTCCGCCGCGGTGTACGCCTTGGACACACGCACACCGCTGATACTGTTCTCTAACGCACTGTTGATCTCCGCCACCTCTGCTTTGCTTGCCAGGGATGTCTTTGCCAAAAGCAGTCTGTTTTTGGCGGCGATTAGGAGAAAAATCGGCAGGGCAGAAAAAATAATCAGCGCCAGCGGCCAATAAATCCACAGAAGGATGACGAAAGATCCCAGAAGCATCACCAAAGACAGAAAAAAATCCTCCGGGCCGTGATGCGCCAGTTCCGAAATATCAAAAAGATCGGTAACAATCCTTGACATGAGCGATCCCGTTTTGTGATTGTCAAAATATTCTACCGGTAACTTCTCCAAATGCTCAAAAAGATCCTCCCGCATATCCTTTTGCATGCGCACGCCCATCACATGTCCGTAGTATGTCACAAAATATCCCAGCCCGTATTTCAAAACAAACACCACAGCCAGCATCACGCCCGCCATGACGAGCATGAAAAGTTTTTTATTGACGATGTAGTCGTTGAGCATGGTGCGCGTCACCAGCGGATAAAACATATCGCACAACGCCAAAAGAAGGGCCGCCGCCATATCCAGAAAAAATATTTTTCTGTGGGGCTTGTAGTAGGAGATAAACCTCTTCAGTTTTTTCATAAATCCTCTTTGTTCGCACCGTTTTTTCAGCGTCGGTTCTGTAAGATTTTTATGGCGGAAAACTCCGGCCTCGCGCAGGATCAACAAAACCAAGGGATGAAAAGACGGTTTTTACCAAATCATTAAAATTTCTGTCTTCGGAGTGAACGCGCCGATAGGGCGAACGCCAACATATTCCGACACCTTCCTGTTCAATCCTTTTTGAACCGATCCTTCACACGTTCCACCGTACCGTCCGGTCGTTTGATCACCGTATTCTCAAGCATGCTGCCAAAGGACAGGCGGATTTCCGCAAGATATTCGGCATACAACGCACGCTGCTCGGCAAGTTCCCTTTCGTTCAGACCTTCGGTTTTCTTTTTTTTTGCCAGCGTGTTGATGCGCTCAAGTTTTTCCTTTGTCATATCGCTGTTGTGCCAGCCTTTCTTTTCGCTTCCTGTCTCCGGGGAATTCACTCATGCATGGCGTAAATCCCTGCGGCGCGGCGCAAAGAAGCTACTGATTTTTCCGCTCTTCCTTTTTCGTTCGTTCCTCAAAAAGGGGGGTAGAGAAATACCTTTCCGCCGTGTCCGGCAGCACCGTAACAACCGTCTTGCCTTTCCCCAGTTTCCTTGAAAGCCTGATGGCGGCCGCCACATTGGTACCGCTGCTGATGCCGCACATCAACCCCTCCAAACGCGCAAGGTTTCGCGCCGTCTCGATGGCCTCACGGTCGGAAACAACGCATACTTCGCTGTAAATGCCGGTGTTCAGATTTCCCGGAATCAGTCCATCCCCAATCCCCATTTGCAGGTGCGTTCCGACGCTTCCGCCCGCGAGAATCGCCGCGTTCTGCGGTTCCACCGCCCAAATTTCAATTTGTGGATGATGTTTCTTTAAAATTTCACCGATCCCCGTGATCGTTCCGCCCGTGCCGATTCCCGAACAGAACCCGTCAATCGGTCCGTTTACGTCCCTCAGAATCTCCTGCGCAGTGACATTCCTGTGCACCTGGGGGTTCGCAGGATTTTCAAACTGCTGTGGAATAAAAACGCGAGGATTTTCCTCTTTCATTTTGAGCGCGGTTTTCATACATTTCTCAATGCATTCCCCGATGTTTCCGTCGTCGTGCACAAGCAGTACTTTCGCTCCGTAGTGCTCCACCAGTTTTTTTCTCTCAAGCGATACCGAGTCGGGCATGATGATGACCGTCTCGTATCCCCGCACCGCGCCCACCAGCGCAAGCCCTATTCCCTGGTTTCCGGACGTCGGTTCCACAATGACCGTGTCCGGGTGGATCAGCCCTTTTTTCTCGGCGTCATTGATCATATTCAGCGCGGTCCTTGTTTTGATCGAACCACCCACGTTCAGTCCCTCATACTTCACAATAATCCGCGCCCCGTCTTTTGGGGTCATTTTATTCAAGAGGATCATAGGCGTTGCGCCCACGGCATCCAATATGTTGCTGTAAATCATCTTCACTTTCCCTTTCCGATGCAAAACCAATACGTTTCATTATATTGCGTTTGCAGAAAAAATGCAAGTGCTTTTCCGATTATTTTTCTGAAACCCGGCTGCGGTCAATTTCATAAATTCTTCGGTGAAATTCAGGATGAAGTTTGCTGCGAAATTTCATCAAACCGGTGATGGCATGCAGTCGCATAAACGATTTGACAAGACCAAAGAAGTGTGATATAATTGCACGGCGCAGAAGCGCGCCCGGACGGAAAAGGCCGGTCGCCCCCTTCCCACGGCGCGCAGCCGCCATAGGCTTTGGATCTTGCGGCGCGCCCATCGAAAACATCCCAAGAGACAAAATCGGAGGGGAACGCCTGTAGATGCGAACCGCTCAAATTTTTAAAGAATAAATTTGCAGAAACGGCTGTCTGCAGTTGTTTGTTACATACCGCGTAACGCCTGTCACCCTGCGTCGGCTTCGAATCGAGAAGGAATAAAAAAATAAGAATCATACAAAGGACAGCACACAAAATGAAACGAACCGTCAAAGCGGTTTCATGGTTTCTCATGACCGCCATGATCATTTTTATATTCGCCTCCTGTCATAGAGACACCAGCACGCCGCCCGTTCTTCCGCACACATTCCCAAGCACTTCTACATCCGCCGAGGACGAGGGCTGCTCTCACCAAAACACTCAAAAAATCCCCTCCGTTTCCCCTACCTGCACTACCGAAGGGTATACCGATCGGTTGAAATGCCTGGATTGCGGCGCAATTCTGGACACCACGGGAATCATTGTACCGGCCTACGGACATGTGTACGAAAAACGGAAGTGCAAATACTGCGGCAAAAACGAACCGTCTCTGCTGGTGGAAGGAAGTTTTGAAAACAGTGACGTACGGTGGCAGATTTTCGACGACGGAGAACTCTCGGTGTTCGGTTCCGGAGCGATTCCCGACATGCCCGACGATCAAAACAGTCTTTTCTACCTATACAACAAATTCATCAAAAGCATCGTAATCTACGACGGAATCAAAGAAATCGGCAACAACGTTTTCAGAAATTTGAAGGACGTGACTGAGATTTCTATCTCCTCATCGGTGGAAAAGATCGGCGACCGCTCCTTTGACGGTTGGAGCCTGAAAACCCTGTATCTGTCAAACCGAGTCAGGAGTATTGGAAAAAACAACTTTACCTACAACCAGATCTTTTTTGTGGAACTTCCGGGAAGTCTGGAGCATGTGGGTGCGGGGAGTTTCACTTCCGAGCAGACCATCACTCTGCGCATTCCTGCGTCGGTTAAAGAATACGAGATTTTGGAGCCGGGACAGTATTCCAACATCGGAAATATCGCTTTCATGGGAACCAAAAGTCAGTTTGACCGTCTGGATCTGGCAAAACATCTGCGCACCGACGGAGAGTGCGCCGCGGTGAATATATACTATGAGTATACCGACGGCGCCTCTAAACTTCCCTACTGTACCAAGAGAAATCAGACATCCGGCGACTTTGTATACTGCATCTACACCGACAACACCGCAAGAATCACTTCCTACAAAGGAAAAGACAGCGAGATCGTAATTCCCGAAAAGGTGGGATCTTACAAGGTGGTGGCCATAGACCACAACTGCTTTGAGGAGAATACTACCGTCAAAAAGGTGACGCTTCCCGAAAGCTGCGCCACCATTTACGCCGAGGCGTTCTTGAAAAGCGAACTCGAGGAGTTGATCATCAACGCTCCAACTATGACTCTCTCCACTGCGGTTTTCGAAGACGCCAAAAAGTTTGACACACTGGTCTTCAACGGCACTTTTCTGGACGTGGGCGCCCGTGCCTTCGCCAACACCAAAGTTCAGAACATTGCGTTAGATCCTTCCGTTACCACCGTCAGATCATCGGCCTTTGCGCACAGCAGCATCAAAAACGTGAATTTTTCAAACATCGAAATTATTGCCGACAGCGCCTTCGGATATACCAACATATCCGCGTCCCTTGACCTGCGGGGGGTAAAAGAAATCGGAAGAGGAGCGTTTTACAACGCGGGAATCAAATACCTGGACATAACAGGCGTGCGCTATATCGCCAAAGGTGCGTTCTCTTCCAACGGTTCTCTGTCCTCTTCTTCGGTAAACGGTATTGAAACGGTGCAAAACGTTGAGGACGGCGCCTTCGACTTCAAGTTTTCCTGACCCCAAAAAACCGGAAATGCCAACGGTTTTAAAAAGTTTGATCCGAAAAACATTTCATAAATTTTGTCGGACGTTCCCTGCGTTGAGATTTCCCTATTTTTTTCGGAAAAGACAAAAAAGGTGTTGACAAACAAAAGTTTTTGTGGTAGAATATGCGGGCGTCCGGATGGACGAGGCGTATGGCGGAATAGCTCAGTTGGCTAGAGCAATCGGTTCATACCCGATAGGTCGTAGGTTCAAGTCCGACTTCCGCTACCAAAGGCCCGTTGGTCAAGTGGTTAAGACACCGCCCTTTCACGGCAGTAACATGGGTTCGAGTCCCGTACGGGTCACCAAAAAACAAATCCGAATTGGTTCGTATTGCGCAATCAATTCGGATTTGTCTTTAATATCAACGTTTGAACGAAAACGCGAAACGCAGGCAGGATCAATCCGCCTGCGCTTGCTTTTTGTTTTTCAGTGTGTGCTTTCTTCTGCCTTTCTTTCCATTTCTCAAACTCGACGTTTCCTCCTCCAATTTCTCCGCTGCAGTGCCGACAACTACTTCCCGTTTTTTAATCCGAACGGTCGGTTCGTCATCACATTCAAGAATTACAGAAGCGAACCGACAACCTCAATGCTATTTTGCAGAAGCGATCAGCAAAATACAAGAAAAAGTAAAAAATATGATAAAGAACACCAAACAAAGACAGCCGAATATTGATAATCAAGACTGCGTAAACAAATTTTCATCCCTGCCCTATTGACTTTTCTTTTTTTTATGGTATAATATCCATGAAAGGAGAACCCATGGACAGGATCCAACCAATAAACCGACGAATTCCGAAAAGCAGCGTAATTTCCACGGTACGGCGCGGCTTTTGCGGGATTTTTTTGTTTTTTCCCACAGTCCTGTCCTTTCCGTAACCCTCCGGGTTCCCCAATTCAATGGGGAAAGCCAACAAAACTAACAATCTTTTAGAATTATGTATTTATTAAAATTATTAAAAACGGAGGTTTTACGGAATGAATCAAAAAATCAACTGCACTGTCCATCTTGCTTCTTCCGCGCAACTTGATGAGTTGTGCGAAAGCGAATGGAAAAATAACGACGGCCTTCAAAAAACACTGCCCCAGCGTCTTTGTTACGTCGCGGAGGGGGAGGACGGTACTTTACGCGCCGCCCTGGTGATCCGCGAATATCCGACGGTAGATATCCCCGGCGGCAAGAGCTGGTGGATCGTCTTGGCCCGTGTCTTTGACCCGGCGAACCGTCGGCAGGGCATTGGCTCCGCGCTTGTCGCGCAAATTCTCAAAGATGCGCAGGTACAAGGAGTCCGTTACTTATCGGGAATGGCCACAAAAACGTCTGCGATGCGGTTCTGGCAAAAACAAGGGTTCTCCCTGATTCCTTTCGGTCATCCGAAAGAATGTCCCGGTTGCCCGGACATCGACGGAAACATTCAGCATATTCTGTTGCGGCGATCCGATGAGGAATCTTTTCCCCATTTTTCCTTCGCGGCAAAGAACTGCGTCAACTATAACCGGCAAGAGGAGTCGATCCGCAGGATCGAGCCGGAGGAACGGGATCAGATCATCTCAAAATCGCTTTTGGAAACAAACCCTACCTTTTGGAAGGAAAAGGGTACTTCGTGTTTCGGGTTTCTTGCCGAACGGCAGGGAAAAACAGTTGGTTGGGTTCTGACGTCTGAGAGGGAAATAGGCGCGCCGCTTCAGGGAGTGGAATGGAACATACCCGCGTACGCGCTGTTTGCGGAGGAAGAAAGTGTCGCACGTCTGCTTTTGGAACGATTGGAGGAAGAAGCACGGGAAAAAGACGTGACGCAATTCTTAGCAATCGTCCATCCGCGCGAAAGCGCGACGGTATGGGAAAATCGGGGGTTTGCGCTGTTCGATTGTAAATGCCTCAGCGAAAAAAACGAATTCATGTACGCACTGCGCAAGATAGAAGACGGGTACCGTTTCGCATGTCCGAGATGAAACGCCTACTACCGACGCGAACATGAAGACAAGAACTATCTTGATGGGCTGAATGCGGAGCGAACAGAAACCGAAAAGCCCTGAACAACCTTGTGAAGAAGATTGAACAGGGCATCTTTTCCGAGGCAGCAACAATACAGCCATTGTCGCAATATGGTATGTGAACAACAAAATAAAATCACGTAGGGCGATACAGCCTTTGAAACCAAGTGGCTGCGGAAAGGGAAAAAAATTCGCGTGCCTCTGGGTCAGCCCATCAAAAATCGGCGGATCATTGGGGGGCCTTTTCGGCACTTTTCTGCTTGCCGTCTTGCCTTTTTGGCACAACTGCCCTTTGGCGCAGTCGCCTCTTGGCGCGGTCGCCCCTTGGCGCGGTCACCCCTTGGAGCAGTCGCCTCTTGGCGTAGTCGCCCCTTGGCACGGTCGCCTCTTGGCGCGGTCACCCCTTGGCGCAGTCGCCTCTTGGCGTGGCCACCCCTCGGC
>CANQNM010000038.1 GCA_947625265.1 uncultured Clostridia bacterium | reverse complement strand
AAACTATTCTATCAGAACTCAACCACTTTTTCTATACCTTTTTTCCTTTCAGTCTCACATCAATTGTAACACTACAACGAAGGTTAAACTTTTTTTCGTATTCCTCTTGATTTTTAGAAGAAAGTTTGCTATAATACCTTTGGTATTCTGTACAATCGGGGAACGAAGTGGCAAGTGAAAACCGAAAGACGGGATTTTTCATAGAGAATTATATATTTTTACCCTGGATGTCGCAAGTTTCGTCTTGCGGGAACCTTGCGAAAGAATGGCCTTGAAAATTGTAGAAGCCGTATGACCGTAAAGACGGTAGAAGCCGTAGAAAATTGTAAAGGACGCGCGGTTGCATGTGAGAGCCTCGGAACCGTGAAGCGGGCGGAACGTGTGAACCGTGCGGGAGTGAATACCGCACAAAACTCATGGCATTCAGAAAGGAATGGTCATCATTATGGTATCAAGAGAGATAACGGTTACGAACAGTGTGGGACTGCATGCCAGACCTGCTACATTCTTTATTCAGAAGGCGAACAGTTATAAAGCGTCCATCTGGGTGGAGAAAGACGAGCGTAGGGTCAATGCCAAAAGTCTTCTTGGCGTGCTTTCCATGGGAATCGTCAGTGGAACCACGGTGACTTTGATTGCGGATGGCGCGGATGAAGCGGAGGCGTTGGAGGGACTGGCGGAACTGGTGGAGTCGGGCATGCCCGAATAACCTTTTTCTTAGGCCAAAAAATAACCGGTGAAAGGATAAAGCAGACATCGCTTGCGGTTTCTGCTTTGTTTGTGGTAGGAGGGTATAGCACCGGTTATGGCAAACACAACAGTTGTGTGGATTCGGCGGAGATGGAGGATAGAGCGGAATGGCGGATATGGAGATAAGAGATCGGCTTCGTGCACGGGCAAACGAACTTCCACTGCGCCCCGGTGTGTATATTATGAAAAATGCCGAGGATAAGGTGATCTACGTGGGAAAGTCCAAGGCGCTGCGTAACCGGGTAAGCCAATACTTTCAAAGTGGGAATGCCCACACCGGAAAAACGGCGCGGATGGTTTCGCTTGTCCGTTCTTTTGACTATGTGTTGACCGATACCGAGATAGAAGCGCTGGCATTGGAAAACAAACTGATCAAATTGTATACACCCCGCTATAATATCAAACTCAAAGACGGAAAATCCTACCCCTATATTAAGGTGGAGAGGGAAGAAGAAGGCTTCACATATATCACGGTCACCAGAAGCAGAAAAAAGGATAAGGCCAGGTATTTCGGTCCTTATTCAGGGGTGAAGACCCCTTATGACATTTTAGAAGCCATGCGTCGGATTTTTGGACTTCCTTCCTGCAAATACCGTTTTCCAAAAGATGCGTGGAAGGTCAGACCCTGCGTATACAGTCAAATCGGTCAGTGTTGCGCTCCCTGTAAAGGAGAACTGTCGACGGAGGAGTATGATGAACTTTTTGAACAGATTTGTTCTTTTCTTAGAGGAAGAGTGGGTCAGACGCAGAACTATTTGAGAGAGCGAATGTCTTTTTGCGCACAAAATCTTCGCTTTGAGGCAGCCGCACTTTTTAGAGACCGACTAAAGGCACTTGAAAAACTGTGCGACCGTCAGAAAGTGGTGGGACAGCCTGGAGAGGAATACGACGTCATTTCCTTTTTTGAAGATGAAAAGAACGCCTGTATGTGCGCCATGTATATTCGGGACGGAGCAATCCTCGATAGCGAGTATCTCGTGATCGGCAGCGATACCATACTTGCCAGCGATGCGATCTGCTCTATCCTTTGCGAGCTGTACACCAGAAAGGAAGACACGCCTTCTGAAATCTTTCTGGACAGGGATTTGGGAGAGGAAGAAAGAAGAAGTTTCGAGGAATACCTTTTGTCACTTGGAAAAAAAGTGCGCTTGCGTGTTCCCGAGCGGGGAAGTAAAAAGCAGCTTTGTATTTTGGCGTCGGACAATGCGCGGGATCACGCGGAGGCGTTGTGCAGAGACGAAAAGCGAAAGTTGAGAGGATTGACACGTCTGGCGTCTCTACTTTGCTTGGAGGTGGTCCCCGAACGGATAGAAGCGGTTGATATTTCCAATTTCGGGAACGAGGAAATCACAGCAGGATTTGTGTCTTTTGAAAATGAGGAACCGCAAAGGGGAAACTACCGGCTGTATAAAATGCGCGACGTTCAAAAACAGGATGATTATGCGTCAATGTATGAGGCGGTAAAGAGAAGGCTCGGTCACAGGGACGATCTTCCACTGCCGGATTTGCTTTTGTTGGACGGCGGCAAGGGACATGTGCATACGGTAAAAGAACTTTTGAATGAGGAGGGAATTGATCTCCCGGTATTTGGCATGGTCAAGGATGACTATCATAAAACAAGAGCGCTGACCGATGGCGAGAATGAAATTTCTATCGCAGGAGAACAGCCGGTGTATATGCTGATCTATAAGATTCAGGAAGAAGTGCACAGGTATGCTTATGGCGCTGCCATGAAAAGCAAGAGAAAAACCCTCAAAAAATCATCTCTTGAAGAGATACCGGGTATCGGGCCAAAAAAAGCAAAGATGCTTTTGCAAATGCCCGGTGGACTTGCGCGCGTGAAAAAGGCGACGGTACAGGAATTGAAACTGATCAAGGGAATAAATGCGTCCGACGCCGAGTCGGTTTACACATATTTTCACGGAGAAAAACCTGACGTATAAAGAGAGTGAACGTTTTTCCAAAAACACCTGCAAGCGCTCTCTCTGTTAGGAAGGACCGCCGGTGACCGGCCAATGACAATCGAAAGGACTTCCCGTGAGAGGGCAACTGTCGGGGAGACAGTCAACGGGAAAACACTTTGTAAAATGAAAGGATCAACGAAATGAGAATTATAACGGGGAAAGCCAGGGGCACCAAACTGGAAACTCTGGACGGACTTGAGACACGACCCACTGCCGAACGCGTCAAGGAGGCGCTGTTCAGCATGATCCAGTTTGAAATCGAGGGCGCAAGGGTTCTGGATCTGTTTGGCGGATCGGGTCAATTGGGACTGGAGGCGCTTTCAAGGGGGGCTGCGGGGGCGACTTTCGTGGATGTGAACCCGCAGGCGGTGAACATCATCAAGGCGAACGCAAAAAAGGCAAGGTTGTTTGACAGGTGTGTTGTGCTTGGAACCGACTATAAATCCTTCATCCGGGGAAACAGCGGGAGGGCATGCTACGATATTGTTTTTCTTGATCCGCCATACAGTGAAAATCTGGTGGGAGATGCTCTTGAAAGACTTTTGAGAGCGAAAATGGTTTCAGAGGGTGGTATTGTGATATGCGAAAGCGACAAACCCGCGCCAGTTGCCGCCGCGGGGATGACATTGCGCCGTCACAACCGATATGGTAAGATATATATCACCGTTCTGGACAAGGAAGGCGAAGAGAAATATGCACCCGAATCAATCTGAAAAATCCCCCCTCAAGGCAATTGTGGCGGGAAGTTATGACCCGGTCACCAGGGGACACATGTATCTTATTGACTACGCCGCCAAAAACTATCAGGAGGTATATGCCGTCATTTTTGTGAACTGCGAAAAGAACTATAAATTTTTACTTGATGAACGTTTTCGCATGCTGAAAGCCGCCTGTGCACCCTATTCCAACGTGAGGGTTGACAGTGACGGGGGAATGCAGTATGAATATGCAAAAAGACACGGCGTCTCTGTGGCAGTGAGGGGATACAGAAATCAAAGCGATCTGGAATATGAGAAGAAAATCGCACGGTTCAATAACGACGCCCTTCCGGGTTATACGACGCAACTTTTGAAATGTCCGAAGGATCTTCGGAAGATCAGTTCCACCCTTGTAAGGGAGAAACTTGAACGGGGGGAGGACGTGTCGGCGTTCGTTCCCCCGCAAATTCTGAAAATTTTAGACGAGTTTTGTTGAAAACAACATTATATCCAGGACCCTTCAAAGTTCTCAAAACTGTTTTTAAATTTTCTGACGAAAGGGTGGGATAAGGCGTTTTTAGGGTTTAGTGGAAGTTTTGAAGATTTTTAGTAGATTCCGAAACAGGTTTGGAACAATGTCTAAAAACGTTCTGAAATTTGGGCACAAGTTTGATGCGTTGAAGCCCATCTCTATGTTTTCCCCGTTTTCCTGTCTCTATTGTTTTTCTTCTTTGTAAAAGAAAAAAATGTAATTTGTAAATATAAAAGGAATTAAAGAACGGTAGTTCTAAAATATATCCGAACAAAAAACAGTTTTGTTTTTTGTTCGGATTTTTTTATTCAATTTTGGGGGCATGGAGGCGTTCTCGCCTTTTTTTGCGCTTGCAAAATTTGTCCGGCGTCATGTATAATGCATGTGCAGTGGAGCAAAAATAAATATAAAATCAATAGAAGTGGTTTAAAGTGGTGAACAATGAACTATTTGAAAAGACATTGACCGGAAAAAACCGAGAAGCAATACGAATAACGGCATGCTGAAGAGACTGAAAAAGAAAGAGTAAAGAACGAGAACCACAGAACGAAACTATTGAAGACGATGGAAGGAGGGAACATTCATGTACGGCGAATATGCGCATACCATTGACGCCAAGGGTAGAATGTTTCTTCCGGCAAAATTCCGCTCTGAACTGGGCGACAGAGTTTACATCACCAGGGGTATCGACCAATGTGTGTGCATTTATCCTGTGGATGAGTGGAAAAAGTTCATGGAAAGACTCAATGAACTTCCGCCCGTGAAAGTACGGCATGTAAAGAGACTGCTTAGCGCGTCGGCGGTGGATACCGACGTGGACTGTCAGGGAAGGGTGCTCATTCCACAGCAGTTAAGGGAGGAGATTCACCTGGGAAAATCCGTGACGGTGATCGGCGTTGGTGAAAAAGCGGAGATTTGGAATACCGAAGAATACGACGCTTATAAGAACAGCATGAGCAACGAGGAGATTGAAGCGGAACTGATTGCACTGGGAATGTAGGAATTGCAATGGAAGAGCATACGTTTTCTCACTATTCAGTGATGAAAAGAGAAGCGGTGAACGCTTTGAATATTCGTCCGGAGGGAATTTATGTGGACTGTACCGCCGGCGGCGGCGGACACAGTCTTGAAATTGTACGCAGACTGGGCGACGGTGGAAGGATTGTATGTATTGATCGGGACGACGACGCTCTCGTGGCATGTCAAAAAAGGCTTGAAGGCTATGAAGGAAAGTTTAAAACGGTCAAGAGCAATTTTTCCGATGTAGGCGAAGTTTTAAAATGTCTGAATATTGGAAGCATTGACGGGGCGCTGTTGGATTTAGGTGTTTCATCCTACCAATTGGATACACCTGAGCGTGGATTTTCTTATATGAGCGATGCACCTTTGGATATGCGTATGGATCGTTCCCAAAAATTCACGGCATACGACTTAGTCAACAGATATGACGAAAACGAACTCAAAAGAGTTTTGTATTGTTGGGGCGAAGAACGGTTTGCGCCGCAGATTGCCCGGGCAATTGTGAAAAAAAGGAAAGAAAAACCTATAGACGGAACCCTGGAACTTTCGGAACTCATCAAAAATGCCCTGCCGCCGAAAGCGAGGGTTGGCGGGCATCACCCCGCAAAGAAATCCTTTCAGGCGATACGTATCGAGGTCAATCGGGAACTGGACGTGATTGAACCAACTTTAAGAACGCTTGCGGGTTTGTTGAACAGGGGAGGCAGACTGGCGGTGATCACTTTCCACTCCCTGGAAGATCGTATAACGAAGCAGACGTTCATGTCGCTTGCCTCCGGTTGTACCTGTCCGCCCGATTTTCCGGTATGTGTTTGCGGGAAAAAACCGCTCGTGCGGCAAATTGACAAGGGAACCACGCCAACGCCTGAGGAATTGGAAGAGAACCCCAGATCTCGCAGTGCGCGGCTGCGTTCGGTTGAAAAAATTTGACTCATAACATGAAATCTTTGCATGTGGGAAAGATAAGTACGAAGGCTGACGGCATCGGTCGGAAACGGTCGGAAGCAGTCGTGTCTGTGAAGTTTGAAGTGAAAAAGGACGGCGTAAAATGTCACTGAAAGAAAAATTTTTAAAGAACAAAAAACCGGAAGAAAGCGCTCCGATCATTTCAAGGACCGGAAAAATTGCAAGGAAAAATTTGGACGTACATGTAGAAAAGCAGAGAAAAGACGGTTGCTCCGGCAGCACGAAACTTGTCGTGGAACGTGGGGTTACCATCAGTGACAATGCCTTTGCAGAAGAAAACGCGATACGCAAACATAAAAAAAAGGGAAAACGTCTGGTTCACACTGTAAAGCAAAAAGAAAAGACGCCCTTTCCTGTGATGACGGTGGTTTTTTGCGTGATTTGTACGGCGCTGTTCATGTCGATGGTGGTGTACCTGGTGCAGATTAACGAATATTCCAAGGACGTCGCACAACTCCGTTCTCAGGTGGAGACGCTTGGCAAGGAGAAGAACGAACTTCAGATGCAGGTTAACGAAAAAGACAATTCCGAAATACTTCGGAACTATATAAACGAGCATTCCGAAGAAATGGGTATGGTGGATGGGAGCATGCTCAATCCTCCAGTTGCCATCACACCGGGCAAAGATGACGCTGTCAACGATTACGAAGCGGAAGAGCGGGATGAAAACATTGTAGTCGTGGTTCTGAACGCTCTGGCGGATAACTTGCTGAACGCCTGGAATATATTTTCCGGAAACGAATAAAATTGAAGAGACAGAAAATTGAGAGTAGAGCGTGTAGGTGATACTCTCAATTTGTATATCTTCCATGTTCTATCGGTGGCATAAAAAAGTTTTTGCGTAAATTTCTGAATTATCACAGATATTTCATAAATAGGGTATACAATAAACTGAGTGTGTAATCTGCAAAACGGAGGAGTCAGGTATGAACGGAACGTCCAGAAGTATATATGCGAGAGCGCTGGTGGTTCTTGTGGCTTTTATTCTTGTGGCGGCGGTGCTTGTAGGCCGACTGTTCAATCTGCAGGTTCTCAACTATGACAAGTACCTGGGGAAAGTTCTGGAAAACCTTTTGCAGATCAGCGTGATTAAGGCAGAACGCGGGGAAATTTATGACAGAAACATGCAGGCGTTGGCGGTGAATATCACCACCTACAGGGTGTTTATCTCCCCTGCGGACATCAAAGAGGAAGAGGATCGGGTAAAGATCTGCAAGGAACTTTCAAAAATTTTGAATGTAGACTATGAGGAAATCTACAAAAAAGCACAGAAGACCAACAGGAAAGACGAAACGATCAAAAAGAACGTAGAAAAGGAAAAGGCTGACGAGGTACGGTCGTTTATCGCCGCCAATGATTATAAAAGTCAGATATATCTTGAGGCAACTACCAAAAGGTATTATCCCTACGAAAACCTTGCCGCGCAGGTCATCGGGTATCTTGGAACCGACGGAGGACTGTTCGGCTTGGAGATGCAGTATAACGAGCAGCTTACAGGCACCGACGGGAAATACATCACGGCAAGAAACGCCAAAAGTCAGAGCATGCCCAGCAAATACGATACAAAGATCGATCCGGAAAACGGGTACAGTCTGGTGACTACACTGGACATGAACATCCAGATGATTCTTCAGAACCAGTTGGAACTGACCTATAAAGAGAACATGGCAAAGAACAACGTCTGCGGCATCGTGATGGATGTGCACACGGGGGCGATTCTTGCCATGGCTACCAACTGGGGATTCGATCTGAACACGCCGTTTGTTTTGACGGAGGATTATGCGGAGGAGTTAACTTTTTCGGGTCTGGATCCTGAGAGTGACGAATACAATGAGAAGAAATGGGAACTGATTTATTCCATGTGGCAGAACAAATGTGTCAGCGATACTTATGAACCGGGATCCACCTTCAAGATTGTCACTTCGGCCATTGCTCTGGAGACGGGTGTGGTGACACGGGATTCCGTTCTTACCTGCACGGGAAGCCTGAATGTGGCAGGCACCAGAATCAGTTGCCACAAGCATGCGGGACACGGAACCAATACCTTTTCCTATCTTCTGCAGCAATCCTGTAACCCTGCGATGATGACTGTTGCGGAACGTATTGGAAGAAGTACATTCTGGAAATATTTTGAGGAGTTTGGATACACTTCCAAAACTGGAATAGACCTTCCGGGAGAATCCTCGGGAATCAATCACTCCTTTAGCAGATTCAACGCGGTGGAACTTGCCACTTCTTCCTTCGGTCAGACTTTCAGAACTACGCCTATTCAGCAAATCACGGCCATCTGTGCCGCTGCCAACGGCGGATATATTGTCAAACCGCATGTGGTGGAGTCCCTGATTGATTCCGACGGGAATGTGGTGGTATCTTATGAGGATCATACGATCAAGCGTCAGGTTGTTAGCAGCGAGGTGTGCAAGGAACTGGCTGAGATTCTCGAAGGCGGCGTATTGGATGGCGTGGCCAAGAATGCTTACGTGCCCGGTTACCGCGTCGCCGCGAAAACCGGAACCTCTCAAAAGAGAGACGCTGCCGATGAGAGCCTGCGCGTCGGTTCCACCGTCGCCTTTGCACCTGCGAACGATCCGCAGATTGCGGTTCTGATCATCGTTGACGAACCCGCCGCATCTAACAAATCAGGCGGCGTAGTGGCGGCGCCCTATGTGGCCGATGTGCTTGACGAAACCCTTCAATACCTGGGCGTGGGCAGACAGTACACTGCGGAGGAATTGGCGAACTTGAATTTTGAGGTGGGCGACTACCGGGAAAAGACTGTTGCCGCCGCAAGAGCGGAAATCGAAAAGGCGGGATTGCAGTGCAAAATTATCGGTGAGGGCGATACGGTGCAGGCACAAATCCCCGCCGCAGGCGACCAGATGCGCAAGGAGGGAGGCGTTGTGTACCTTTACGCCTACGATCCTATGGGCGATTTGCCGGAACCGGAGATACGGGAAGTGACGGTGCCGGATGTAGCAGGGTATAAAGTGTCCGCAGCCATTGTACAGTTGATTTCGGCGGGATTGAACGTGAAAATCGTCGGCGCGCTCAACTACGAGGTGGGAACGGGAGCCATTGTGATGAGTCAATCCATTGCCCCCAGAACCAAAGTTCCCGAGGGCACGGTGATCGTCATTGAGAGCACACATACGGACGTCGCGGATAACAACTGATTGCCGGAAAACGAAGCGTTTGCTTTGGTTGTCACAGAAACGGATCGCCGCATGAATGAAAAACGAAAAACCGAAACAGCGGCGGGACGGCGTTTGCTTCCCTTATGGGTGCTGCCCGATAAAATCGGTCTTTGAGACGGTCGTTTCTTTTTCCAAATTTGATTTGTATGAATTTCTGCGAAAGGACGTCCTTGCACGGCAAGGACGCGGTGACTCAAATGAAACTGAGAAATTTACTTGAGGGCATAGAGATCAGCGACTGTACGGAAGGTGCACTGGATTGTGAAATTTCCGGAATTTCAGAGGACAGCAGAGAGGATCTTACCGGAAAGGCCTTTATATGTCTTGTGGGGGAACACAGCGACGGGCATGACTACGTGGGTGAGGCGGTGAAGAAGGGTGCGGCTGTTTTGATATGTGAGAGGTTGCCGTTGGGATACGAGAGTTATCCCTATGTGATCACTCCTTCGACCAGAAAAGCGGACGCCTGGATGTGGAGCAGATTCTATGGAGACCCTGCTTCTGAACTGAAGGTTATTGCGGTGACGGGGACAAACGGAAAAACTTCCATTACCTATATGCTGAAATCCATGCTTGAGGAAATGGGGAAAAAGGTGGGTGTCATCGGGACGATCCGCAATATGATTGGGGATCTTGAAGTGGAGAGCACCATGACCACGCCGTTACCGAAGCAACTTTACGGATTGATCGCACGCATGAGAGACGCGGGCGTGGAATATCTTGTGATGGAGGCGTCTTCCCACGCGTTGGATTTTGAAAAATTGGCCGCCATCACACCGGAGATTGGAATTTTTACCAATCTCACGCCGGATCATTTGGACTATCACGAGAACATGGGAAACTATGCAAAGGCCAAGGCGAAACTTTTTAAAATCAGTAAAATCTCGGTGATCAATGCGGACGATAGTTACGGCAAGTATATGTATGAGCAGGCGACAGGGAAAAAATACTATTATAGCAGAGACAGCCGTTATGCCGATTTTACGGCGCAGAATATAGAAAATCACGGTATTAGAGGCAGCGAGTACGATCTGATCAGCGAGAACGAGGCGATTCACATTGAGTGTTCCATTCCCGGGGCATTTTCGGTATCCAATTCTCTTGCGGCGGCGGTCGCGGCAAGACTTTGCGGCGCTTCCTGCAAGGACGTGGCTCTGGCGATGCGACGGCTTCAAGGGGTTTCCGGTAGAATGGAAACGGTACCGTTGGGCGGGGATTTCACTGTGATCATCGACTATGCGCACACACCGGATGCACTGGAAAATGTACTGAAAACCATCAGAGCCTTTAAAACACCCGCACAGAGGCTGGTAGCGGTCTTTGGATGCGGCGGAGACAGAGATAAAACCAAACGTCCTGTGATGGGGAACATTGCCACGGCTATGGCGGACTTTACGGTGATCACTTCGGACAACAGTCGGACAGAGAACCCCGCCGCAATCATTGAGGATATTCTTCGGGGCGTTTCCGAAGGAAGCAATTACAAGGTTATCGAAAATCGCACCGAGGCGCTGAACTGGGTCGTAAAAAATGCACGTAAGGACGATATCATTCTTGTCGCGGGCAAGGGACATGAGAATTATGAGATCACCGCGGCGGGAAAACATCCCTTCAGCGAAAAAGAGATTATCAGGAAGGCCTTTTCCGAGAGATAAGGAAGGTCAGCGCCCGTGTTTCTTAAGGCGCGTTCCGATGTTTAAAGAAAGGACAAAGGGATTATGGCAAGGGGCATACTGTATGCGGTGACACTGGCGGGCACCTTCGGCCTTACAATTCTGATTTCAAAATTTCTTATTCCCTATCTGAAAAGCAAAAAGATGGGACAGAAGATTTTGGAGATTGGCCCCCGTTGGCACAAGAGCAAGGAGGGAACCCCAACCATGGGAGGGCTGGCGTTCATAGCTGCAACGCTTGCCGTACTGTCGGTAACTGTTCCTTTGTCGGTCGCTTTCGGGGTGCTGTCGAAGGTCGGAGGGTTGCTTTTGGCGCTGGGGTACGCACTTTTGAACGGAATTATCGGCGTGATAGACGACTGTGCGAAATTTAAAAAAGGAAAAAATCAGGGCCTCACCGCATTTCAAAAATATTTTTTGCAGTTAGTTGCCGCGTGCGTGTTTCTTTTTGTGGGAATTTACACCGGAATGATCGCCGGAAAACCCTTTGATCCTGTGTATATTCCCTTTGTAGGCGACGTTTTGCTTCTTCAAAACACCGCGGTGCGCATTCTTTACTATGTGTTCTGTCTGATCCTTCTTACGGGAATCGTCAACGCCGTGAATCTCACTGACGGCGTGGACGGGTTGGCCTCATCTGTGACGCTTGTGGCGGGGCTGTTTTATTCTGCCGCGAGCACGCTCTCCCTTGCGGCGGTAAGCGGCGTTTCGGGTATAGAGGGCGCGCAGTTACTCTCTGCCGCCATGATCGGCGGCTGCGCCGGGTTCCTGTTTTACAATTTTTACCCCGCCAAGGTTTTCATGGGGGACACTGGGTCCTTGTTTTTGGGTGGGTTGGTAGTATCCATAGCATTTTTGATGAGAAATCCCCTGATCGTCATTTTCTGCGGAATGATTTATATTCTGGAAGCGCTGTCAGTGATTCTTCAGGTGGGATATTTTAAACTGACGCACGGAAAGAGACTTTTCAAGATGAGCCCCATTCACCATCATTTTGAGAAATGCGGATGGTCTGAAATTAAAATTGTCTCTGTATTTTCCGCTGCGACGTTGTTGTGTTCTCTTGTAGGACTGTTGGATTATATTATGTGAGAAACGGGAAATAAAAGTTTTTGCTGCGGTACTTTTTTCGTGTGGCCATGAGGACCTGTCGATACACAAAATGACAAAAGGTTTTTTCCGACATTTTTCCGATGACGCCAAGGCGTTTGCAAGTGGGTAAAATAAAAAACTTTACGGAGGCTGGGATGCTTTTCAAAAATAAAAAACAACAACGAAAAGACGGCAATGACTCCGGAAAGATCAAAAGAACCGGAAAAACCGTGAACGGATTCGTTGACGAAAAGGAAAAAACGAGGATCCTTAACGAGCAAAAAGAACCTTTAAGAGCGGGGCCTGCGAAAATCCACTCCAAAAAAGAACCGAAGCGCAAGAAATCAAAATTGTTTTCCGGTATTCAGGGGGAAGAGTTTTCAGGGGATATCTACCGGCAAAAAGGTGGCATCGACCGTCCGATGCTTGTGATCATTCTACTGCTTATATGCTTTGGCTCGGTGATGGTTTTTTCGGCGTCCTATGCATATGCTCTTGACAAGACGGGCGACAGTTATTATTTTATCAAAAAACAACTTCTGTATTCCACCATTGGATTGACACTCATGATGGGTATCGCACTTGCCATAGACTATCGGAAAATACGGGCGATCACGCCGATTTATTTTTCGGTATCGGCGTTGCTTTTGGTTGCGGTTCTGGTGATGGGTGTCGCGGCGGGAGCGGCCGTCCGGTGGTTGGATCTTGGTTTTATTTCCTTCCAGCCCTCTGAGATCATGAAATTGGGACTGGTTCTGATGCTGGCGTGGTACTATAGCATCACAGAAAAAAGAGTGCGGTCAAAGGGCTTTTGGACGTCTTCTCTCTTTGGAACTTTTATTCCCCTGGCGATCGTTGCTTTTGTATGCGTTCTGATTGCCCTTGAAAAACATATTTCAGGCACCATCATCATGTTTGCCATCGGTATGGTGGTTATATTTGTGGCAGGCGGAAAACTGATATGGTTTGCTGCGGCGTCCGGATTCTTCGTTGCCGCGGTTACCGCCATCATTTCTTTTACCGACTATGCTACGCTGAGACTGGATATCTGGCTTCATCCTGAAAACTATTCTGTGCAGTCTGAGGTGTGGCAGACGCTTCAGGGTATGTATGCGGTTGGTTCTGGAGGAATATTCGGCGTGGGGTTGGGAAACTCCAGACAGAAGCATCTCTTTGTCTCGCAGCCTCAGAACGACTTTATTTTTTCCATCGTCTGCGAAGAACTGGGATTGATCGGCGCGGCGTTGGTGATCGCACTGTTCATCGCTTTTGTATGGCGGGGAGTGATCATTGCCAAGAGAGCGCCGGATACCTTTTCAAGGCTTACGGTGATCGGTATTGTTTCCAAAGTGGCCATTCAAGCCTTCCTCAACATCGCGGTGGTAACCAACACCATTCCCAACACCGGAATTTCTCTTCCGTTTTTCTCTTACGGGGGGACGGCGCTGGTGATTCTGTTTATTGAGATGGGGGTGCTGCTCTCCATTTCGAGATATTCCTATCTGCAGAAAAAATAGAGTTTGGATTCAAAAGGGAGGCGACTGCATTGAAAATTATACTTTCCGGTGGAGGAACCGGCGGACACGTAAATCCTGCACTGGCCATTGGCAGCGCGGTGCTGGCAAGGGAACCGGCGTCGGAACTGCACTATGTAGGCACGCCTGCGGGCATTGAAAACAAACTGGTGCCTGAAAACTACAAAATGCATCATATCGAAATTAGAGGATTGAAGCGCAATCTGTCGCCCGAAAACCTGAAAACGGCATTCATGACGGTGACGTCGGTTTTGAAATCCAGAAAACTTCTGAAGGAGTTGAAACCGGACGCGGTGATCGGTACGGGCGGATATGTCTGCTTTCCCATTTGCGCCGCGGCGGCGTCAATGCACATCCCGTGCTTTTTGCATGAATCCAACGCTGTTCCGGGATTTGCCGTAAAAATGCTTGAGAAAAAAGCGGATGTAATTTTCGTAAATTTTGCGCAGACAGCCGATTTGCTGAAGAGAGCAAAAAAGGTGGTACATGTGGGTACGCCGCTGCGAGAACGGTTTTACACTTTGGACAAAGACAGCGCCCGCAGAGAATTGAAAATTGAACAACGGTATACAAAGGTGGTTCTTTCTTTTGGCGGCTCGCTGGGCGCAGTTACGCTAAACAGGGAAATTCTCGAGATGATGCGTGCTTTTGGAAAGAATCATCCCAATGTCCTTTTTCTGCACGCTGCGGGCGGGCGCGGTTATGAGGAATTTCGAAGGGAGTTTGAAAAGCAGGGACTGTCGGCATATGACAATCTGAGATTTTATGAGTATATATACGATATGCCGACGCACATGGCTGCGGCGGATCTGGTGATTTGCCGTTCGGGCGCGATGACGCTGTCAGAACTTGCAGTGCTCGGAAAACCTTCCATTCTGATTCCCTCGCCCAACGTTACCAATGATCAGCAGACAAAAAATGCTGTGTTGCTTTCGGAAATGGGCGCAGCGTTGATGATCAGGGAAAACGAACTCGAAAAAGGTAAATTGACCGACGCTGTAGAGGCCCTGCTTTTGGATCGGAAAAGTCTTGAGCAAATGTCCGAAAAAGTTAAAACTTTTGCTGTGAGAAACGCTGAAAACGCAGTGTATGAGAACATAGCGCAGGTTGTGACGCAAAGGAAGGCAAAAAGGTAAACTCCCGGAAGATCGAAAACAACCGTTTGAAAAAAATCCGAGGACATTTGTAAAACGAATGTTTTTTCAGAAGATTTTTTGCTATGTTTATGAGAAATTTAATGGAATTTATCGAAAAAGCAATTGGCGAATGTTTTGACGGTATAGCAGGGGACAAACTGTTTGGGTTTTAAAAATTTTGATATTTCATTTTTCTTTAACGCTTTGCCGGCTATACTTACCTTGGATGTTCGTAAAATCCGACAGCGTCCGGAAATTTTGATTGTTTCGGAAAAAACAAGAGCAGGGATGTAAGAAGGGAGCCACATGAACGGAGACGGCGATTTTCAAAGAGACGCTGCGAATTCCGAGGAGTTGCAGGAAAGATTGAACCGAAAGATCGGCCGCAGAAATCGGCTGATTGTATTTACGTGCGTGGCCATCAGCGCGGTGATTCTTTTGACTGTGGGTTTCGTTTGTACAAAGATGTTTTTCACGGTTGATGAGATTGAAGTGGTTTGCAGTGACGGGCATGACGGTTCGGAAATACTTGCGGCGTCTGGGCTGCAAAAGGGAAAAGTTATCTTTCTGGTTTCTACGGCAAAGACCGAAAAACAAGTGTTGGACGCTTTTCCGTTCATCGAAAAGGTAGAACTGATAAAGGAGTATCCCAATCGGTTGGTTCTTCGAACTGCAAACGAGATTCCACTGTTCTACTATCACACGGGCAACGAGGACGGCGGATACGCCGTAGTAGCGCGCAGTCAGAAATTGCTGGCGTTGTGCAGCAGCGAGCCGGAGGTGCTTGAAAAGTTTGGAAAACTTCTGAAAGTGGAGATGCCCTCTGTGAAATACGCGGTGGTAGGTGAAAAACTTCGATACTACGAACGGGGCGACAGTATGTATATTCCGGAATTGATCTCAAGTCTCGGTCAATTTGATTTGGGGGCCGAACCTTTTTTACTGCATGCAACATCGCGGTTTGATATCATCTTGTATTGTGGGGGAAATGAAAAAGAAAGCGCCAAATATGAAATTCTTTTAGGAAACAAAGATCAATTAGAGGATAAGCTGTTTTTTGCTGAGGGAATTATCGGGCAGTTGGAAGAGGGTTTTTCCGGAATTGTTTCGGTGGAAGATCCAAAAAACGGGTACGCGCGTCCCCGTAAGGATGCATAGATTGTAAATTTATTGTGAATTTTGAAATACACTATTGAAAAAATCTCCGACGTATTATATTATAAAATATATTGTATGTAATTGTGAGAGCAATGGTATGTATGGATAAGTCAAAAAATGCAGGAGGGCAAAATGTCAATGGATATGCAGGAACAATTTGAAAGCACGCTGGTAAAGATTAAAGTTGTGGGCGTCGGCGGTGGCGGAAACAACGCCATCAACCGAATGATTGAGGCTGGCGTTGAGGGCGTGGAATTTGTTGCAGTGAATACCGATAAGGCGGCGTTGAACAAATCTGTGGCGTCGTATAAGGTTGCAATCGGTGAAAAGTTGACCAAAGGTCACGGCGCCGGCGCCAATCCCGATGTGGGTGCAAGAGCCGCCGAAGAGAGCGTGGAGGAGTTGACCGCCGCGCTGAAGGGATCGGATATGGTGTTTATCACGGCCGGTATGGGCGGCGGAACCGGAACAGGCGCCGCGCCGATTGTGGCCAAGATTGCAAGGGACATGGGTATACTGACAGTTGCGGTCGTCACCAAACCTTTTGATTTTGAAGGTCGCAAGAGAATGGTCCAAGCGGAGATGGGAATCAAAAATCTGCGCGAGACAGTAGATTCTCTTCTGGTGATTCCCAATGAGCGGTTGAAACAGATTTCCAATACCAGAATCACATTTCTTAACGCCTTTGTTGAAGCGGACAATGTCTTGAAACATGGTGTTCAGTCGATTTCCGATCTGATCCGCAATATCGGCGTGATCAACCTTGATTTTGCGGATGTGACCACCATCATGAAGGACGCGGGTTATGCGCATATGGGCGTGGGCGTTGCCCAAGGCAAAGACAAGGCTGAACAGGCAGCGAGAGCCGCTGTTTCCAGTCCTTTGCTTGAAACTTCCATTGAAAATGCGAGAGGTGTGCTGATGAATATCACAGCCTCCCCGGATATTTCTCTTGAGGAAATGGACATTGCTTCTCACATTGTGGCAGACGAGGCGCATCCCGAGGCAACTGTGATCTGGGGTGTGATCATTGATCCTTCGCTGGAAGACGAAATG
>CANQNM010000037.1 GCA_947625265.1 uncultured Clostridia bacterium | reverse complement strand
AGGTTCGTCAGATTTTCGTCCTCCATCAGCCACATGCTGTCGGCAAGATTGGTATGAAACCCGTGTTCCAGAATGATGCAGTTGGGACAGCCCGCGCCGGAGGAAGAACGCAGCACCCCGTAGTAGTCCTGTCCCGGATATGAGATAGATTCATTGATCATGATCCCCCTGTCCTGATGTCCCATCAGTTCAGACACCTTGGCAGTCAGCCTTTTTGCAAGGGTGTTGTCCTTATTCTTCATGCTGACAAACGCCACCGTTCCTGTCACTGCCGGATCGTAAGTTTTTTCCCCGGTCTTAGGGTCGATCTTACTTCCGGGGGCGTTGGAGTGCAGGGAGAGAAACAGATCCTTTCCCTTTGCCGCTTTGCCCCTGTCGGAAAGCGACGGGTCGTCGGTAAGTTGGGGTCTGGTATGCGTCACCTCAAAACCGTAATTTTCAAGTTCGCTTTTCAGCAGCCACGAATATTCCCACATCCGCGTCCCCTCGGCATATGCGGGATTCACCGGACTTTTGTTGTTTCCTTTTCCATGGCCGGGATCCAAAACAACCTTCACGCGTTTGTACCTCCTTCTCGGCGTTCCCTGAGGGTGGGAAGTTTCACGCCGCTGCCGCCGTGGGCAGAAAGTCCGAAAATCAGAGAGTCAGCGGCGCGACCGACGCACAGTGGATGGAGGGCGTTCAGTTTGCGCTTTCGGGAAACGCCGCAGTTTCCGAAACGAACGCGGCGTATCAGAGGGCCTTGGACGTATGTATAAGGGAATACCTTGAATCTTTTTTTCATGTTTTTTGATTGTTCCTTTCCATTTGTTGTGTTTGCACGGTTTGAATGACAACGCGGCTGCACCTTTGCAAAATCGCCGCCGCTGGCAATTGTCACGGTCTTTGTGTTGCGGCGCTGTTTGCTGTCGGTTATTTTTCATCTTCCGTGTGCCGTGCGCTGTCTACCGCCTTTCAGTGATCAGTTTGATCAGATCCTTTTTGGTTTGTTCCATCTTTTCGCTGTGGTTGCCATAGATCTGGTGATCCATGATGTCCACCAATGCCTGGCAGGTGGCGGACTGCATTTTTTTGATGTCCTGAATGTCCCTGTAGTCATTTTCCGCTTTGCGTTCCAACCGCTCCACCCGATCCTTCATCCTGACGACGGGACGAACCCATTTCCAGAGAATTGCCGCAGCCCCTCCGAGAACCGAGATTCCGCCGCAGATGGCTAAAATTGTGTTGATATAGTTCATTGTTTTTCTCCGTATGTGTTTTTCGCGTGGGAAAACGCTTAAAAAATATTCGCGGGAGCAAATCCGTCCTGCCGTTGCCCGGCATCCTGTTTTTTAGATCGAATTTTCAGAATCTTTGCCGATATTTTCGTCCTTTGCAGCATTCTTGCGCCAACGCCCGAAGAAACCTTGTTTCTGAAGAGTCCCTTTGACGAATATCGGGTCGATTCTCACATGTACGGCCTGTAGAACCGAAACATCCCATTTCAAAATTTAAAGTTCCACCGCACAATTCCCGGCTGCGCCTTTGCCGCACGTCTGCTTGCATATTTTCCGCCATGCTTTGCCAAAATACTCGGCAATACACAAAGTATTTCCTCCGCTTTTGGCTTCGCCTGACGAAAAATCTGACTGCGCATCTGCGCGGCAATAATTATGCGGTGAAGACTTAAGTTTCAATTCTGGCGTTCAATCCCCGGTTAAGGAACGTATGGCCACAGATTGCGCAAAACTCGCGGCGGACGGAGGGATGAAAGTGCAAAAGGGCGCAGGACGCAGACGGTTTTCTTACCGCCTTTGTTTTGACCGTTTTCGATTTTTGAATTTTTTGTCTTTGTGCTGAAACGCGCTTTCCTCTGCACTTTTTTGTCCGAAACATAAAGCGCCCGAACATGAAACGGTCGGTTACGAGGTATTTAGGGGGGAAAATGCCTGAAATGCGAAATGTCCGGCGGAACTTTCAGTCGGCGGACGCGACGCGGACGGTACGGTTTTCAGGATTTCCCGATTCTATATGCATTTTCGAGAGTTCACCGCGCGGGAAAATTTTTTTGCGTCAAAGGTCAACACAGGATGGTTTGTCAGGCTTTTTGAGTATTTTGAAGTTCAACCTTTGTTCGGACAGACAAAGAACACGTTTCCGCGACCGCTTGCCACGCTCGCTATACAAGGTTGCGCAGAGTGTTTTTCCATTGACGCATCTTCCGTGCGTGGGATCGGTTCCTGCACGCCTTTCGTTTTTCACGTTTCACGGTAAACAGTATTGCACACGGAATGTTTACCGTGATTTTTTATGAATTATTTACTATACGCAGAGGCGTATTCCGAAACTCTTTCTCGGCGTTCTTTCAAAGACATTTTCCCTTCGTCAGGCGCGCGGCGGGTTTGAGTATGTCTGCCGGAAAGTTTCGGGGGGAGTACTGCCGCCAGTGCGTTTTTTCCTCTTTCCTTTCAGAGCGTCCCACCCTTGCATATACCGATTGATCTCTGTGACGCTGAAAAGCACGGCAGACTCATTATTTAGAAGAGTTTGCCTGAAATTTATTTTAGTTTTCATTTTTGCTTCCCTCCCATTTTTCTAACTCCCGCCACAGAAGTTTTCCTTTCCCTATGGCGGTTTTTCCACCGTTGGCGCAGCGGATCCTCTGCATAACGCGGTATGCTATTGTTTTTCCGCACTGATACCGTTCCATGATGTCGTAGACGTCCAAAAAGTGCTTTTTTCTGTTTTCGCTGCAATTCATGTTCATTCCTCCTTGTTTTTGGTATTTTTTTGCCTTGATTTAAGACTCCGGTATACATCTTAGATAGTGGGGCGTTCTCCAGAATTTTATTTGTATTGCCGAACTCTTCTTTCCGTTTCATACTTTCGATTCTTTTTTCACGTATCTACGCTCCTGCATTTACACGTTCTCTGCGATTCTGTGTGCCTGCGTTTTTTGCATTTTCCTATTTCCGCTGTCTGGACGCGATGATTTTTGCTGTCATCCACCGCCCATTGACAACCGCCCGCTGATGGCTGTCTGCGGATCCGTCCGTCACCAACTCCCGCCTGTTGTCTACTGAAAATTTTCAAATTTTCATACTCCGTTGTGAATTTCCAAAACTTTTTTGCCGGGTAAAAAAATTTTTTGAACAAGATTGTTTTCTCTTGACAAATCACTGAAAATGTTCTAAAATATACGGGAAGATATCGCTAAAAAGGGAGCAATTTTGAAAATTTTCTGTAAACTGCCTCTATTATACTGAAATTTTTCCAAATGTCAAGTGGTTTTACAGAAATTTTTCAGAGTTTTTTAAAAAAGTCATGTCTGTATATGAGAGAATTGAAGAACTTAGAAGAAAAGCGGGCATTTCGCAGGGAAAGTTGGAGAGGGAGTTGGGATTCTCCAACGGTTCCATTTCAAAATGGAAAAACAGCACCCCATCTTATGCACGGCTTGAAAAACTTGCCGATTTTTTCGGCGTTTCCCTTGATGATCTGCTGGATCGAACGGATGTTCTGAGCGGAAAGGACTGCGACGCGCAGAAAAAAGAGCCGTTTGCCGGGCAGAGTCGGCGGACGGTTACGGACGATGATATTATGTTTGCGCTTTGGGGCGACACGAGGGACGTTGATGCATCGGATCTGGACGACGTGAAACGATACGCCGATTTCATAAGAGAAAGGAAGAAAAACAAATGAAAAGTCTTTCCGAACTTTATAGGATTGCCGATAAGGAAAAGGTTCAGGTGGATTGTTTCGAACTGAGAAAACGGGAATCCCTGTCGGTCATGGATGGGGACGGACGGTGTTATATTGCCATAGACCCCTTGCGGTTGGTTTCAGAGCGGGATGAACGGCAAAAACTGGCGCACGAGTTGGGGCATTGTCTGACAGGAAGTTTTTATAACAAATATGCCAGCTGCGACGTTCGAAAAAAACATGAGAACAGTGCCGACAGATGGGCCATCGAAACCGTTTTGCCAGAAGAGGAGATGGACAGAGCGGCAAAGGACGGCTATACCGAACCCTGGCAATTGGCGGAATATTTCGATATGCCCGAGGAGTTTATAAAAAAGGCGTGGTGTTGGTACAAACACGGCACTTTTGATACCGAATGAAATTTTTCGCTGTTAGAGGTGGAAATTTTCTTTGATGAATTTTTGAGTTTATGTATGCGCGGGAAAGAATTTTTACAGGGTGCAAGAGCGTTTTTCCCAGGAAAGCGCCTTTCGTCATGCCCGGAATATCCCAATTTTTTGGATAGGGATTTCCGGGAGAAAATTTTTTGTCGGACTGTAAGTCAGGTAAAAGGTTTTTGAAGAAAGGCTTTTTTAGAAAATTTTTAACCGGGCGTTTACACAGTTTTTAGCGGCGGAGGGCGACGCTGTCGGCTTCCTTTTAGAAAGGCATCTAAAAGAAACGCGTTTAGAAAAATTTACAAAGCAAACCGTTTATGTTTTTGACGGTATTCCTTTGCGGGGGAAGGGGCTTGGCAGGCAGAATTTTTCTTCCTTTGCATGAAATGAAGGCGACGGTTTACGGAAATTTCCTTTCATGCATACGTACCGTTCGCTGCTATAAAGGTTTTTGCCGTGAACTGCCGTCTTTTTCGCTGCATTTGATTTTTCAGGATCCATGTTAAAAAGTTTTTCTTCAATCCGTGAAAGTCTCTTTTCTTTGATTTTGAATTGTTCCGGCGACCTGTTGGGCGCTCTTGCGCATGTCTAGGGAGGTTCTGAAAAAACTTCAAATTCGGGTTTATAATAAAGTCCGGTGCGGCTTTTCCCTTATTCAAAACGAGAATGATCTCAAAACCGGAAAAAATATTTTGTTTTTCGATTTTTTCCCCTATACTTTTTGCAAGAACTATGGTATAATATCGAAGAATGAATACGCCGAGGGTTTATGTATCTTGACGGCGCGCCGGAAAAAAGAGGAGAGGGACATGGCGGGAAGCGAAGAATTTGACCGTGACAATGGAAAAGGCGAACAAGACAAGCGAAACCGGAGAAGATTTGACAAACGGACCCCCCTTTCCGGGAAATGCGAAATTCCGGACGAAAACACCGTGGTCGGCAGAAACGCGGTGTTGGAATTGCTCAAGAGCGGTCGTTTCGTGGATAAACTTTTTGTTCGAAAGGGCGAGGCGGAAGGATCGCTTATCGTGATTATCGCCACTGCCAAGGAGAAAGGAATTCCGGTGATTGAAACCGAAAAAACGAAATTGGACGCGCTTTCCGGGGGTCTTGCCCACCAGGGCGTGGTTGCAATGGCCGCAAGGAAGGAGTATTGCAGCCTTTCGGATATTTTACATATCGCCGAGCAAAGAGGGGAGCCTCCTTTTCTTCTTCTGTGCGACGGAGTTGACGATCCGGGAAACCTTGGGGCGCTCATTCGCTGTGCCGAAGGCGCGGGTGTGCATGGGGTAGTGATTGCCAAAAGAAGGAGCGTGGGCACGACCGCCGCGGTGGACAAGTCCTCGGCGGGAGCGCTGGAACATATGGCTGTGGCGAAGGTTTCCAATCTTTCCTTTGCCATTGAGGAACTGAAAAAGAAAGGACTGTGGATCTACGGTGCGGAGGCTGGCGGGAAATCCTGCTATGGAACCGACATGAAAGGACCTCTTGCCGTGGTCGTAGGAAGCGAGGGACGGGGACTTTCGCGCCTGGTTGCCGAAAAGTGTGATTTCATCGTATCCATTGAAATGTACGGAAAGGTGAATTCTTTCAATGTGTCCTGCGCCGCTGCGGTGATCCTTTGCGAAGCCGCAAGACAGAGGCACGGCGGAGAGATACTCGGCCACGCCGAGACATGACGTTGGAAAACATGGCCATGGGGAAGTGCAGCCATGAAAAGGAGCGACCGAACAGGAAAAACAAGGAAAGCGGAGAAACGATATGTCGGAAAAAAACGGACGGGACCTGACGACAGAGGAACTCTTGAAGAAACTAATGGAAAATTTCGGAGATAATGTGTCGGAAGATGGACCTGAGGGAAGGCAGTTAAGCATTGAGGATACGACAGCTGCCTCTGAGGGAAAGAGGAAAGTATACCACTACAGAGTGAATCACGCAGCGAAGGAACAATCTGAGAATCAACCCTCAGAGCGCGATGACGTTGGAAACGATATTGATCGGGCGATCATGGATGCTGAGAAATATGTGGAGAGTATGAGAGACTTCCCGGATGACGGTAAGGCAGACGCTCCCGACGGCGAGAACGAGAGAAAAGATTTTGAAAAACAAATTCCGGAGAGCGGCGAGAAGAACTATGAGGACAGTGAACGCATCGGCGCCTTGCTGATGTTTGACGGGGAAGACGACAGGGAGGAAAACAGACATTCGGAGCCAAAGGCAAAAGACGAACGGGACGGCGAAAATATTCCAGATGTTGAATGCGCGCGGAATACTGCAAACGCAGAAGAGATCCACGTCGAAGAGGAACTCCCTGCCAGGGAAGAAATTCCTGCTGAGGAAGAGTTTCCTGCCGGAGAAGAAATTCCTGCCGGGGAGGAGTTTCCTGCCGGGGAAGCGTTTTCTGCCGAAGAAGAACTTCCCGTCGAAGCGGAGGACGTTTTGTCGGGGGTAGAAAGCGAAAGAGACGGCGGCAATTCCAAAAGTGACAATTTTCAAGAACATTCGGATGTAGGAAACATCCCGGAGGAAGTTTTGCCCTTTAGAAAAAAAAGAAAAAGAAAGCCGTTGGAGAACGCCGCGCGCAAAGAAAAGGACCAAGGCGAGGACGGCACAGTTTTTGAAAGTGTTGAGCATGCCAGGAATGGAACGGAATCCGCGGAAAACCGCGATATACCCGAAGAAGACGCTGAAAATGCGGAAAAGGCAAAGAACGGCGAAACTTCTGAAACGAACGGAGATCTGGATGAAAACGAAGTGAACCTGATGATGATTTTCGAGATGGAAAACGATCTTGAAAAACGCTTAGGTTCCGAAGAACTGAAGAAGATCAGGAGAAAAATCGACGGTGACGCAAAGGCCGGAACGGTGGAAGAGGAATATGAGACTCCTGACCAAAACGTGAGATTTTTTGAGAAATTCAGGAAGAATTACACGGGATTGACGGTTCGTACAGTGGTGGCAGCGGTTGCTCTTGTGCTTGTGGCAGTGGGGGAGATTCTTTTTACGACCCTCGAGCGAAGTGAAATGATGTCCGAAGGCGGATTCTTTTTCAGTATCCCTGGAAATCCGGTGTTCACAGCGCTTGCGGCAATGCAGATCACGATGCTGCTGCTTGCGGTGGGTTACAAAGAGATTTTAACGGGGCTGAGGGCAATCGGTACTGGTCGAGCTGTTCCTGAAGTGTTCCTGGCACTTACGGGACTGTTCACCTTGGTGTACGAATTGGGCTTGATCAAATGTCACAGTGTGCATGCGACATTCTACAACCTGCCCTTGGCGCTGGGCGTGTTGCTGGCGGTGATTCACACCAGATCCAGTATTCGGCGCAAACTTCTGGCATTCAAGATTGTCAGCACCAGAAAGAAAAAATTCGTCGTCACTCACAGATCGAGCAGCGACTCACTTCTTGAAAAAGAGGCCTTTGACGATTTCATTTCCGATTCCTCGGGCATCTACGGCACGGAAGAGACTTCGTTTATTCGAGGATTTGGCAGAAGAACCGCCAAGGAACCGCGCTACAAGGCGATCATTGGAATTTTCGCGACCGCTGTAACGGTGATTGCTCTTGTTTTCTTTGTTTTGGGATACTATTTTTCGGAGAGCGACGAAAAATTGCTGATGGCCTTTCAAACAGCAATGCAGGCGGTGCTGTTTACGGTGCCGCTCTCGGCGTTTCTTACATACTGTCTGCCCTTTGGCAGAGCGGTTGACAAGGCTTTCCATCTGGAAAGTGCGATCATCGGTGAATTTTCTCTTGAGGAATATTCCGACGCCACGGTGATCTCTTTTGATGACAAAGAGGTTTTCCCGCCGAAGAATGTGCGGGTGAGGTCTTTGAAATTGTATGGAAACAGCAGGATTGATCATGTATTGTTCGGAGCAGCCAGCGTTTTTCATAGACTGGGCGGACCGCTGGACGAAGTTTTCGGGGTAGCCACGAAGGAATCCGGGTATTCGGAGGACGTGGATATTCTGGAAGTCGAAAAGGACGGTGTGGAAGCTGCAGTCAAAGGTGCGCGAGTATATGTGGGCGGGTCTTCTTTCATGAAGGCAAGAGGATTGCTGCCTTCGGTGGATCCGGACGACGAGGCAATGGAGTTGGATGGACGCATGAGCGTGATGTATCTTGCCATCAGTGGGGAGTTGGCGGCGAAGATGTATGTGGAATATACGCCCGATGCAGAGTTGGAAAGCATCATGAAATCCCTCTATAAGGCGGGTATGTGCGTTGGCATACGAACATTGGACCCCAATATTGATGATAAGATGCTGCGCAGCCATGTGGATTTGTCCAAGTACCCTGTGAAGGTTCTTCGTATGGAAGCGCCGTCTCAGGAGAAACAGGACTCCATTGATTCGGGTGTGGTATCCAGAAAGAGCGTCAAAAATCTTTTAAAAACTCTGACATATTGCCGGAGAGTTCTTCAGGTTATCAGAGCGGACACCATCATTAAGGTGGTAAGCATCCTCGCGGGTGTGGGGATTTCTGCGCTGGTTCTATTTTTGGGACTTACTGCCCAGGTCACATCTCTGTGGGTTATGGTTTACCAGTTGCTTACACTTTTGCCGATCTTGCTTATATCGTTTATCTTTGTATAAATATGAATCTGGGACGCTGCGAGTGAACGGCGTCCCAGATGTTGTATGAAAACAGAAAGAGGGGCCCTGCGGTCTATCCCGTCTTTGTAGGGTATGCACGGGTTGTTTACCGAACGGAAGTTCATTCCGATAATGCGGGAAATATTTAAAAGTACGGAGGAAATCAATGTGTACGAGTTGATCGAAATCTCGCAGCGCGACTTTTACATAGACTGTCCCTCAAAGATTGGGATAAGAAAACTGGGCGGCGGAGAGGTTTGCCTCATTGATAGCGGAAACGGAAAAGACGTGGGCAAAAAAATTCGGCGGATTCTGGATGACAACGGTTGGACGCTGAGAGCGATTTATAATACCCACTCTCACGCCGATCACATCGGCGCAAACCGCTATTTGCAGGAGCAGACCGGCTGCAAAGTCTACGCGCCGGGCATGGAGTGTGCCTTCGTGAAAAACCCGGTTCTGGAACCATCTTTTCTGTACGGCGGATATCCCTTCAAAGAACTTCGTCATAGATTTATGATGGCGCAGGAAAGTGTGGCGGAGCAGCTTACAGAAGAAGTCTTGCCGGAGGGTGTCGAGGCGCTGGATTTGCCGGGACATTCTTTTGAGATGGTGGGTTTTCGCACGTCGGAGGATGTAGTATACCTTGCCGACTGCCTTTCAGGAAAAGATGTGCTAGAAAAATATGGAATTGTTTTTATGTACGATGTGGAGGCATACCTAAAAACCCTTGAGAGAGTGAAATCCATGCGCGCACGTATATTCGTTCCCGCACATGCCGAAGCGACTTCCGAGATCTTTGCGCTTGCACAGTACAATATTGATAGGGTATATGAAATTGCAGATGAAATTGAGAACTTATGCAAAAAGCCTAAATGCTTTGAGGAAATCTTGAAAAATCTGTTCAAAAATCATAAACTTCATATGAATTTTGAGCAGTATGCTCTTGTGGGCAGTACGGTGCGTTCCTATCTTGCGTGGCTCAAAGAGCAGGGGAGAATCAGCCCGCTTTTTGAAGAGGAAACGCTCTTCTGGGAGAAGTGCTGAATGTTGTTTGAGGCTGTCGCACGAGCGATTTTACGCTCGTGCGACAGCCTCATTTTTTGCTTAAAATTTTTTGCGGGGAACTTTTTTGCCGTACAATCCTATTTCCGTACAATTCAATTTCCATGCAAAATCCTATTGCCGGGCAATTCTATTGCCGGGCAGTCCTGCTGGGCAATCCTATTGCCGGGCAGACCCATTGCCGGGCGGTCCTATTTCTTGGCGACCGTTTGCCTGCCGAACTCTCGTTGGGCGGCGCTGTTTGGGAGAGCCGTTCACTGGACGGTAATGATTAGATTTGCACGGTCTAAGAAAATTTTTGCTCCAAGAATTGCCGATATGCGTCCAAGCAGAGCGTCGTCGATGATCAGACCGCCAGTCTGTTCTGAAACGTAGCATGTCGCGTCGGGAAGGACAGCCAGAAGATTGAGGCCGGTTCCGTTGAGCACAAGGGAGGACTCCTCGATGTTGAGAGTGAGTGAAATGTTTTTATACTTTATCTCTGCCGTGGTTTTTTCAGAGTTGGTCCATTGGATTTCCGCACCCAATCCTTCCAGCACGGGGATGAGAGGGATGTCGGCGTGATTGTCGTAGATCTTTGCCATTTCGTTCAGATCCATTTCCTGGCCGTTGACCACGAGTGTGGCGTTTTTTGCCGTGAATTTCGCGGCAAAATCCTCAAAACGGTAGGATGCGAAGTCATAGCCGCCTTCCGCACGCGGTGTTGCGGTGAGAAAGTAGGAGGATCCGTTCGCCAGCGCCCAGGCAGTCAGCGGAATGGGCTTAGAGGAGATAAGTGCAATTTTCGAGATGTTTCCGTCAATTTTCAGTCCGGTACTTTCGAAAAGTTCTTTCAGCGTTTCGGAACAGACAAGGCTTTCAAACAGTTCCTTTTCAATGCGCGTGGTTCCGATAAAAAGGGTCTGCTCCAAAGAACTGTCTGTGAGTGAATAGGTGGACGCTCCTTCGTTTTTGAGCGTCTCAATATTGGGAGAAGCGATGAAGCGGTCAAAAACGGCGTCGTTAAACTCAAATACGGAAAGAAGTGCCTCCGAATTGACGAAGGAAGAATCGGTTTTGCCGGACGCTTCGGATCCGTTAGGTTCATCGCCCACTGATGGACAAGAAGTGGCCGTCAAAGGCGGTACGGAATTCTTGACGCCGACATCCGACGTTTTCTGCCCCGACGGTACGCAGGCAGAAAGGCAGAGTAGGACATACGCCAAAATAAAAGACAGGATTGTACGGCGATTCATGGAAACCTCCCATATTTATAACCGGATTTAAGAAATTTTTTTGTTCTTCACTCTATAAGACAGTTTTTTGAATAGAAAGTCATGTCTGAACGGTGAAATTCAAAAAAAGTTTACAATTGGACGGTTCCCAATGCTTTTTTGAAAATATAGGATTTTTACGCATCGGGATTGGACCGTGTTTGCATAAGATTTGAAAATTCATGCTAAAATCGAAGGGAATTTAAAAATACACTTGCAATTCGCAGTGAATTGTGATAGAATAAAGCAAACTACAGATGGAGGTATCTGATCAATGGCTTACAAAATCAATCAGGACGAGTGCCTCGGATGCGGCGCTTGCGCGGCCGAATGCCCTGTCAACGCGATTTCCGAAAAGGACGGCAAGTATGTGATCAACCCTGACGAATGTCTGGAATGCGGCGCCTGCGCCGGTGTGTGCCCTGTCGGCGCCCCTGCGGCTGAATAAACATACGAAAACCGGAAGGGCTTTGCGAAAGGCAACGCCCTTTCTTGTTTTATGGGCGTTTTATTCTCCGTTACGCAGTTTGAGCACACATGACAGCCGGCGGATTTTTTGTTGCCTGTCGGCAGTGAAAGATTGCAGCGGACAGGTCGCCGACCGGTAAAGATCCGGTGGCCGCCGGGTGGCGTCGCGGCTTGAGATCCGACTTCGGTACGTTTGGCTGGGCGTTCCGGTTGTCCCGGTTGCTGCGGTGACATACCCGCATGTCCGCGGCAACAGGAATTTTTTTGCAAGGAATTTTTTGCTACGTGGAGATTGGATGTATTGGATGTCCGACTTGTCGGGCGTCAGACGAACTGGCGTATTTTATTGAAGGATGTAAGCACATGCAGCAAACGCAGTTGAAAGAACATGAGAGATTGGATCGGATCAACGACCGACTGAGCCTGATTCAAAATACCACGCATCTTACGTTCGGAACGGATGCTCTGCTGCTTGCCGGGGCTTTGCCCAAAGGGGAGCGGGCGGCGGAATTGGGTGCAGGAAACGGCGTGGTTTCTCTATTGGCAGCGTCCAGAGGCAATTTCCGGAGAATCGATGGTTTTGAACTGCAGAAGGGCGCTTCCGAACTTTTTGAAAGAAATATCGCCTTAAACGCTCTTGAGCAAAGGGTCTTTGTGGAGAACCGGGACATCCGGAACATTCCGGCGGAGTTTCACGGGCGCTACGATTGCGTGTTCTCCAATCCTCCCTATATGCGGGCGGATACGGGGAAGCACTGCGCAGTCTGTGAAAAGCAGACGGCGAGGCATGAAATGGCGGGGGGAGTGTCGGACTTTTGCCTTGCCGCTTCTGCGCTTGTCCGCTATGGGGGCGAGGTGATTTTCGTATATCGACCGGAGCGTATCTGCGATCTGGTTGAAGCGATGCGCCGCGCCGGCATTGAACCGAAAAGAATCACTGCCGTCTGTTCCGATCCGGTACACGCGCCGTCGATGCTGTTGGTGAGCGGCAGAAAGGGCGGCGGAATGGGTTTGTTTTTCAGCCCGGTTTTTTACATCGAGGATACTGAAGGACACAAAACCGAGGACTATGAGTACCTGATGAGGGAGGGTCATTTTCATGAGCGATATCTCAGGCCCTGAGAAAAACAGGGTGTTGGGTGGCACCCTATATTTGGTGTCTACACCCATTGGAAATATGGGAGATCTTTCCGCAAGAGCAATAAAAGTGCTGACAGAAGTAGATTTTGTTGCGGCGGAAGACACAAGAAACGGGATGAAACTTCTGTCGCTTCTGGGAATTTCCAAACCGATGCTGTCGTATTTTGAACACAACAGGGCGCAAAGGGGCGCGCAGATTGTCGATCGCCTGAGACAGGGGCAATCCTGCGCACTCATCACCGACGCGGGAACGCCCGCCGTCTCTGATCCCGGAGAGGATCTTGTGAAACTTTGCATCAGGGAAGGTGTACCGGTTACCGCAGTACCGGGGTGCTGCGCGGCGGTCAATGCCTTGGTTCTCTCAGGGATGGACACACGCAGGTTCCTGTTCGAAGGCTTCCTTGAAGGCACTGACCGGAACAGGAGGGAAACGCTGGAGGGACTGCTTTCCTGCAAGCGCACCATGATCTTTTACGAAGCGCCGCACCGTTTGCAAAACACCCTTCTTTTGATGCGTGAGGTTTTGGGCGGGGAAAGATCTGTCGCCCTTTGCCGGGAGATGACCAAACTTAATGAGGAAATTCTTCGCTGCACGCTGGACGAGGCATGTCTGCACTGTGCACAAAACCAGCCGAGGGGGGAATATGTGCTTATTGTTGAGGGAAAAAGCGAAAAGGACGATTTTTTTTCGCACATGACGGTGGAGGAGCATATGAAATTTTATACCGACGGCGGTATGAGCAGGATGGACGCCATGAAGGCTGTCGCGAAAGATCGGGGCGTCGGAAAATCCGAGATCTACAAACAGTTGACGAGGTCAGAAGGGAACTCTTCACACAGTTGAACCCCGAAAGCCGGACGTCCAAGCCAAACGGTCAAGTTGTCCGCTCCGTGAATCCGGTTTTTGCTTTTTGAGCGAGATTTTGTCTGCGAACGTATAACATTCTTTTTCCGGACGATCTGTCCGGAATTCCATAAAAACGGGTTGTTTTAAATGCGATGTGCATTGAGGACAACCCGTTTTTATTTTCATTTAAAAGTGAATTGCACAGGGTACTGTGTACAAATGGCATTGACAATGGCAGTTGCCATCTGTGTTTGCCATTCCTCGGTGAGGGCATTTCGTGCGTCTTGTTCGTTTGTGATGAAGCAGGTTTCCACCAGCACGGCGGGGACACGGGGGCCGTTGACCATGGCAAGGGAATTGTCCACATAGGTATTCGTCTGTTTGCGGGAGGCTCCCGCACTGTCGATGGCTTTGGCTACGGCCTCGGCGTATTTTCTGCATTCGGCGGCGTCCGAACGGCTGTCACAGTAGTATACCCGTGCGCCGTATACCGAGGTGTCGCTGAAAAAGTTGGCGTGAACAGACAGGGAAACATCCGCACCGCTGGCGTTGACACGCTGCGCCCGCTGCGTGGGGTTGAGGTATTCGTTGACGTACCCTTCTCTTGACATAATTACCGTGTAACCCTTCGATTCCAGAATATCTCTTACTTTCTGCGCGATGGCAAGCGTCAGATCGGCCTCATAGAGGGCTTTTCCGTATTCTTCTTGGGAAATGCGCGTATATTCGGAATCAGTTCCTGCACCCAGATCCATGACGCCACTCAGTGATTGAAAACCGTGCCCGGCATCCACGAAGATTGTGGTGGAACGGACAATTTCCCTTGAAGGAGACGTGTCCGGTGTGGAGGATGCAGGGATGCTCAGCCCGGGAGTGGGTGTGAGCATGGGTGTGCCGGAGGAGCTTTTTTGCGCGGTGGATCCGTGAATCGGCGGAAGGGGAGGAAGCGTTCTGTTGCCATTCCCGTGGCTGCCAAACAGTCCTGGGAACGCTTCAGCGGCGGTCATGACCAGCAGCGCTACAAGGCAAAGGGAGATGAGCGCCACCGTGAAAAGAAGTATGAGCGATTTGACGCGTCGTTTTCTTCCCGCCTTCAGATGCGCTTCTTCACGGTATTTCTGAAATTCGGGGTCATTTAAAGGTGAAAAGTTCATGCAATCCTTTCCCGGGTCAACCCGTCACGAGAGGTGCGATAGTTCCCACATATTCCATGTTCGCTTCGTCTGGAAACCGGGTGTGGTATGTCTCCGTCACACTTCTGTATTTTTGGCTTTTGAGAGCGTTTCGCGCGTCGGTCACGCTGCGTGTTTCCCCCTCTCCGCAACAGTATACAAAGTATACGCTGTCGTCGGAGGTGAAGGAGGAGGTGTCACCCTTCTGTGCCTCACTTAACCATGAGGCAATCATTCTGTTGAAGACTGTGTTTGTATAGGTGTCGGCGATGTATCCGCCGCCAGGCGCGTTAAGAAAATCCTCACTGTGCTGTACGGCGAGTTCCGCGAAGGCTTTTTCGGTTTTGTTTCCGGCTTCAAAAAGCGCCTGTAGGTCTTTCATAGCCGAAACGGCGTCGGACGGACGCAGATAGTTGTCAAAGTCCAGTTGGATCACCCGCACCGCCTTTTGGGGTTCATCCACCGAATATGCCGGCTTGATCATAAAGACGGCGCCCACTGATTTTTCACCGTCTACCGCCAGCGTGTCTCCCTCCTTGCGGGCAAAATCAAAAAGCCACTGATCCACCGTACCCCTGGCGTTCTTTTCCACCGCTCTGCCGGTGGTTTTGCAGGATTTCACCAATGCCTCCAGATCCGCGTCGGTGAAACTGCTGTCGTCTTTGTGTTCCTCTTGGAGCAAACGTCTGCAAAGTTCCTCAAATTCTTTTTCGGTTTTGCACGCTGCCAGCAACTCGGCTTTGGCATAGGCCTCGTCGTGCAGTTTTTGATTCTCCTCCGCCGTATCCTTGTTTCCGATGACAAAGTCGTAGATGTAGTAGTCCACTCTGTAGTATTTGAGGTCGTCATTTTGGGAGATGTAAGTTCGGATCTCCTCGTCGGAAACGGTTTGTGCGTTGTACACATCATTCATGTTTTTGTCCGAAAGGGCACGGATCTCCAGCACGTTGCGGATATCCGAAAGTTTGATTCCTCTGCCATAGTTTTCAGACAGGTAGTCTTTCACCTTCATGCCAGCGCTTTTTGCGCTGTTTTCAATGGCTGAAAGTTTGTTTTCAATTCTTTTTTGATCTGCCTCGTCAAGCGTTTGGCCGCTTGCAAGCGCCGCTTCCGCGAAAATCAGAGCGGCCTCCATGCGGCTCGCAGTGAGTTCCGAATAGTAGGTGTGGTAGGTGTCTTCGCCGCCGGTTTCGAAACCCATATTTTTGAGATCCTCCGGCCTTTTCAGATTTAGATCTTCCAACACATTGTTTTCATAGAGGTATTCGTAGAAGCAATAGGAGAGCATGGCGGCATCCACCTTCAGATGCTCCGTGCGGAACACTTCTTTATTTCGGTAGGCTCTGCCTGAATCTGCGTACAGATCGGTGATGCCCTGTACTGCGAAAACGCCCCCCGCGATCAGCGCCGCGACAAGAAGAACCGAACAAAGCAGGATGACGGTGAATTTGGCGGATCCCTTTTCAGAGGCGCTTTGCCGCGCTTTGGATTTTGAGGATGGATTCTTTTGTTTTTGAGCGTTGTGTTGATGTTTTCCCATTATGATTCCATTCCTGTTTCTTCATATTCCGATTTGACCGGTGGGTCAAACGTTCATGATCACCGGCAGAACCATAGGCCTTCTCTTGGTTTTCACATAGATTGTCTTGGAGAGTTCATCCTTTAGTCTGCCTTTGATCTGCGTAAAGTCTCTCAGTCCTTCGTCCAAACTTGTCGAAAGCGAACCGAGCGCGATGCTTTTCAGTTCCGTCATCAACTCTTCTGATTCCTTGACGTAGACGAATCCTCGGGAGATGATATCGGGTCCCGCCGCCAGAGTTGTGTCGTAGTCGTTGATTACGGCGACTACCACGATCAGCCCGTCTTCAGAAAGGTGCTTCCGGTCTCTGAGAACAATGCTCCCAACGTCTCCCACGCCGCTGCCATCAATGAGTGTGCGTCCCGCGGGAACCGTGCCGTTGAAGGCCGCGCCGTTTTCTGAAACTTCCAAAACCTTACCGATATCGGACACAAAGATTCTGTCGGGAGCCATTCCCATTTCTACCGCCAGCGCCTTGTGCCCATATAGGTGCTTGAATTCACCGTGAATGGGCATGAAGTATTTGGGGTGAATCAGCGTGTGCATCAGTTTGATTTCCTCCCTGCATGCGTGTCCTGAAACGTGTACGTCCTGCGAGGAGTCTCTGTATACCGAAATGCCTGTTCTGTAAAGTTCATTGATGATTTTATCGACCAATTTTTCATTTCCCGGGATGGTATGCGCCGAGATGATCACCAGATCCTTCGGTCCCAGTTGTACCTTGTCATGCTCTCCGAATACCATACGGTATAAGGCCGACATCGGTTCGCCCTGCGCGCCTGTGGAAATGATGGTCAACTGCTCTGGGTTGTATTTTCTGATCTCTGAAATGTCAATGAGCGTGTTTTCAGGAAACGTCATGTACCCCAACTCCACCGCTGCGGACACGATATTGAGCATGCTTCTGCCGGTAATCGCCACTTTGCGCCCGTAGAGGGCGCTTTTATTGATGATTTGCTGAACCCGGTGTACATTGGAAGAGAAGGTGGAAATAATCAGCCGTTTGTCGGTATTTTTCCGAAAGATATCCAGTTCATTTAACGTTAAAAAGTCACTGAAAGTGACGATTCCCCTTCTCAA
>CANQNM010000036.1 GCA_947625265.1 uncultured Clostridia bacterium | reverse complement strand
TGTCTTGGCACATGTCTTGGCACCTGTCTTGCGGCGTTTTTCCTTCTGACCCTTTTCCCGCAGCGTTTCAGCGCATCGCGGATTGCCGCCATGCATCCGCTGGAATTCCTTTTTAAAAGTTCTTCTTTTCCTTCCCGGGCGTCTTTTCCTGTATTTCCCCACTCATCCGAATTTTTTTCGTAGAGCAAGAACCGTATGCCGTTTGGAGCGAAAAATTTTTGCTTTCCCTTTTCATTTTTTGTTCCTGAATGTGCGCTTTTGAAGTTTCATCTTTCTTCCCCCCCCCGGTTCCGCCGACGCTTTTCTGCCCTTTGCCGCTTCGGCCCTTTATCCGCGCCGTGTTCTGCAGATCTGCCTTAGCACCTTCCCCATTTTTTTGTTTCCATGTTTCTGCCGCTCTGTCCGTCCTTGCGGCAGACGGCGCCCGACATTTTGTTTCGGTCTATACTTTGCGCGACGGTTTTCCCTGTCCGTTTGTCCCGCGTCTCCAAATGGGTGAATTTTCATTTTACGGCGCCGGGGTCGGAACTGAAGCATGCCGACCGCAGCAATTGGGCGCGCGGAAAATCCGTGCGCGGCGGCACCATTTTAGGAAAGGGAGAAAAAATGCAAAATTGCCGGAGGATCGCCGCTTTACCTGGGCGACAGAAGAGGTCTTGCGGCGGAAAGGAAAGAATGATTCATGATTGATGAACGGTTTTCGGAAAATACTTTGATTTCCGGCGTTCCGGCGGGAACGGTCGCGGGGATTGTTCAGGCGGAAGGCGGGATATTTGCGGGCAGATGCTATGAAGGACTTCTCGCCGTCGCGCAGGCGATGTCCGACATGACGGAAAGCGGAAAATTCGGCAAAGACCTGTCAAGGGTTTTGCGCAATCATTTCCGCGCGCCCGCCGAAACTTTCCATAGAGAATGTCTCATGGCCGTGCGGGACGTTTTTGTTGGGGGAGTGAAGAGAAATCCTCAGTGGAAGATATTGCAGATCCGCCCTTTTGAGGGTTACGCGGACGACTGCGGTGAACCGGATCGCGAAAGAAGTCAGGCGCTGCGGGCAAAATACCGTTATCTCGGAAAGGATTCGGTGTCGGAGAAAGACGGACGGTTTTACTTCGGAAAAAGGAAAATCTACCGGGTAAACGTGTGCGAATACAAACTCCGTTCCAACGCCTCGCTTTTACAGAACTACATGCGCGCGCAGGGGCGGAGCTGCATTCTGCGCTTTGACAAGGAAAGGTTTTCCGTTCTTGCCGGGGCCTTTTCCGAAGAAGACGACGCTCAGAAATTGGCGGCATTCATGCGGGAAAAGGGATATTCCGGAGCAAAAGTCGTTTTTGATTTTTAGGAGGTATATTGAAAATGGAGATTCGGGTTACGGGAGCCGTCAGGAAATGCGGAGTGTGCGGAAGAAATCGGGAAGGCGTGCTCATGAGAAGCCTTTGGCTGGACCGTTTGCCGCCGGTGTTCATCTGTACGGAATGCCTTGCGCTCGCAAAAAAGTGGGGAAAGACGGTCAAAAGCGCCGACGGGCGGCGGGAAGCGGAGGACGGTGTTTCACTGCGGGAGAAAGAAAAAGTGAAAAGGAAAAAGATTCAGGAGGAGCAGCCATGAGCGTTTTTGTCTGTATGTTTTTTTGTCTTTTGGAAAGCGGTACCGTCGTTTTTCTGATCCTTCGTTTTGAAAAAGAGCGAAAAGAGTTTTACGACCGCCTGATGGCGAGAAGTTTGCAGGATCTGCGCCGTTCGGAATCCCCATCGGGTTTGAAAAGCCGGCTGCGGTCGCTGAAGGAGGATTGGCGTGCCAAGAAAGCCGCAAAGGAGATAGAGAAGAGTGAAAATATTTGAGAAAAAGCAGACCGGGCGTCGGGACGTGCCGTCGGATCATTCCCCGAAAGAGGATGAGAAAGGCGGAAAGAAGGTGTTTTTTGAAGAGGATCTTGTACGCATGGTGGAGGAAAAAGCCCAGAAGAGAAAAGCGGAGAGACTTCCCTTTGAACTCCAGTGGAGACTTAACACGAACTTTCTTCTTGGCAACCAGTACTGTGACATCAACGTACACAGAATGAGCGTGGAAAACTATGAGCCGCTCTATGACTACATGTCAAGAGAGGTGTTCAATCGCATCGCGCCCATTATGGAGACCAGGCTGTCGCATTTGCAGACCGTAAACTATGACATGGCGGTTCTGCCTAAAACAGATGAATATGAAGATCTGCAGAAGGCAAAGATTTCCACCGCCCTTCTTTCGGGCAAACAGAAAACCGAGGAGTATCAAAGCGCTTTTTTCAGGGCTATGGGACTTTGCGAACAGACGGGAAATGCCTTTTTTCTCTCTTGGTGGGATAAAACCAAGGGGAAGGGAGGGGATTTGGCCTTTACGGTGCTTACTCCTTATGAGGTGCTTCCGGAAAATCTCTGTGACGAAACGGTGAGCGGACAGCCATCCGTCATCATCGAGCAGATCAAGTCGGCAAGCGAGGTACGGGAATTGTACGGTGTCGAGGTGAAGGGAGGAAAGACCGACGGTTACAGGCTTCTTCAAACGGCGGGCGCAGGCGGATTGGGATACGAGTCCGCGACATTCTCCTTTGCACCATGCGAAAGGGAGGATACGGTGATTCTGCGGACATATATGGAAAAGCCTTCGGCCGGGTTCCCGGACGGACGGCTGATTCTCACTGCCGGCGGAAAACTGTTGTTCTACGGTGCGCTTCCTTATGACGGGTATCCTCTGTGTCAGATCAAAAGCGAGCGGGTGGTGGGGCAGTTTTTTGGCAAGAGCGTTATTGAAACGCTGATTCCTTACCAGCGCAGTTACAACGGAATTAAAAATCGGATCAATGATTTCGTCAACCGTTCCACCTGCGGGCAGCTTCTCATCGAGGAGGGGTCGGTGGACGCCGACGATCTTACCGAGAAGGGATTGGTGCCGGGAGAACCGGTGTTCTATCAAAGGGGGAGCGAACTTCCGAAACTTTTGGAGGAACCTCAACTCTCGGATCTGGCGATGGCACAATGCGACCAACTGGCACAGGACATGGAATATGCGGCGGGTGTTTCCGGACTGATGACCGGAGGAACGCTTCCCGGGGGCGTAACGTCCGGTTCTGCCATTGATAAACTTCAGAATATTGATACCACCAGACTTTCGATCTACGCGGACAATATAAGGGACGGCGTTCTTCGCCTTGCGCGGATCTGGCTTTCCATCTACCGCAAATATCTTTCCGGGAAAAGGATGCTCAAACTTACCGGGGAGAACGAAAGAGGTGCGACGGTGTTTTGCACCCAATCGGATCTCAACTCCGACGAGTTGGTTTTTGAAACCGAAAACGAATTGAAAACCCGCGCGGAAACGCAGCGGGAAAGGTACATCGAGGCCATACGTTTGGGACTCTTTTCGGGGGAGGACGGACGTCTTTCAAAACAGGCGAGGGAACAGGCGGCGAGAAGACTGCTTGGCAGGCAGGAACTGCGTTTTTCCGCTTCCGAATTGCAGCGAAAGAACGCTTGCGGGGAAAACGCGGCCTTCGAAAGAGGAGAACCGCTGTGTATCATGCCCTTAGACGACGACGAACTGCATTTGGAAGAACACAGACTGTATGCCTTGCAGCAAAGATTTCGCAGCCTTTTTCGTTCCGATCCCGGTAGATGCGTTCACTTTACCGAACACATGACGGCGCATGAGGAGCGGTTAAAGGAGAAGAAGAGAGAGGAAGAGAACAATGAACGATAAGGAAAATCTGACAGCGCAAGCCCCCACCGATCTTCCGCCGGTCGATCCTTCACCGAAGACTGAAGTGCCGGAAGAGATAGAAAAAAGACCTTATGAGGAATTGGTAAGCGAAAACGAACGTCTGAACGCTGAACTTGAGAAATTGAAAGAGGATATGGCCCGGAGAATCGACGCGGAAGAAAAGGAGAAAGCGTTAAAGCACCTTGAGAATCTTTTGGGTTCCAAGGCCGATCCGATGTACCAGAAAGCCGTCCAAAGGGGGGAGCAGCAGGAGGAACTGCGCGGTTTGCCGTACCTGAAAAGGTATGAGATGGGATGTCTTCTGTGCCTGGGAGAGGAAGAACTTCAACAGAACGGACGGGAGAATCGAAAAACTCTTTCCGCGCCGCCCCTGTTCTCCGGTTCCAACGGCGACGGCCAGATTCCCTCCATGCCCGTAAAAACTCCCACCGATTTTGAAACGGCAAGGGAAAACGCGAAGAAATATTTCGGTGTCCGGTAAGCGCCGAAAAAATGGTGCAGGCAAAGATCTGTATCCGTGCAGCGATTACCGCACATAAACCAAAACAGAATGAAGAAATGTAAAGGAGAAAAACATGTCTACAAATCTTACAACTATTTCCAATATTTTAAAGGATCAATATCTGCCCGCGCTGAAAAATCAGATCACCACGGCGCCTTCGCCCTTTATGGAACTGATCAAAAAAGTTCCCCTGACCACCGGCGGGAAAATCACGGCGGTTGCGCCCTTCGGCATCAACGGCGGATTCGGCTTCGGAACCGAAGGGGGAAGCACGCCGTCTTCCGGAACAAGGGCGTACAAGCGTTTTGAGGTGGAACCGGTGGACATGTATGTGGATATCCGGATTTCCGATAAAACGGTGAAACTGGCAAATCAGTCGGGCGCGCTCCTTTCTGCGCTTGACGACGAGGTGATGGGTTCCTACGAATCGGCAAAGTGGAATGTGTCAAGGGCGCTCTTCGGCGACGGAACGGGCAAACTTTGCACGATTTCCGCTTCCGCTTCCGCCGAAGGCGGAAAACTGACTCTTTCGGTGAACGATACGGCCAGACTCATTGAGGGATTGACGGTGGATCTGTACACCTACGCGACGACCGCCTCCCCTGACGGGGAACTGGCGGAGAAAAACAGCGCGCTGCGCGTGATTGAGGTGGACAGAAGCAAAAACACGGTGACCCTCGAGGCTCCCGATTCTGCCGGAACCAACGCCGCCAGCACCGCTGTGCTCAATTACGGTTTTCTCACTGTGCAGGGATCTTACAATAAGGAACTCACGGGACTCAAAGCCATTTTTGACCCCTCCGTAAAGACTATTTACGGGTATACAAAGAAGGAATCCCCCTTTGTCGTGCCTTTGACGGTGGATGCGAACCACCTCATTTCCGACACGGTGATCTACGACGCGGTGAAACAGGCTTCCGATTACCGTAACGGCAGTATCGACCTTGTGATGATGGGCGACGACGCCTTCCGTGCATACCAGAATTATATGCGGGACAACAATGTGGTGGTGTGCGAAAAGGCGGAATTCGTCGGCGGTGCTTCCGGATACAAGGTGCTGGTGGGCAGCCGGACGGTGACGGTCGTCAATGAAAGACTTGTGCCCAAGGCAGAGGCCTGGTGCGTGGACACTTCCGCTTTCTCCTTTGTTCACCTGGATTTTGACTTCTGTGATTACGGGAATTCGGGTATTTTCCAATTGATTCCCGGCACTTCCTACTATCGGGCGTTGTTGGCGTCCTACGGCAACCTGATTTGCAAAAATCCCGGAGGATGCGCGAGAATTACCAACTGTGGGGAAGCGTAAAGAATTCAGAAAGGGTGGGAGAAAACTTTTCTCCCACCCACGGGGAAAAGGAGGCGATTGCTTTTGACGATTGACGGGTTGTACGATATGGTGTGTTCCGTTCATCCCACTGACCGATACAGTTTCGAAGAGGATCTTTCCTTTGCGGCAGGGGAACTGTGCGCCATGTTCGGGAAAAAGAATGTTTTGCCCGAAGACGGCGTGACGCAGTCCCTTCCGGTGAAGGAGGAATATGGCGCCGCCCTCTGTTCGGCGATTCTTTTCATTGAAAGGGGAGAGCAAGAGGATCGACAGCGCTTTTTAGAGCGCGCCAGAAGCGCTTTTCTGGAAGTTTGGAGGCAACGGGCGAGAATCAGGAAAAAAGGAGGCGCGTGATGCAGGCGACACTGGAAAATCTGGACGGATATTTTGACGATCTTTTTTTGAACTATCCCGATTTTGAGGATTTCAACAGGGAGTTTCTCGTTGAGGAAATGAATGCGCTGCAGCAGTTGTATTTTGAAAAACTGATGCCGCAGAAAAGCGAACTTTCCGTTCTCTGTCCATCGGAGAAAATCATTGATCTAAAAACGGTGACGCCCCCTGTCGGTTGTGAAGTTTCCGAAAGGGATGTGATTGCCGTGCACGCGGGAACAACGGAGATACCTCTTTTGGATTATGTGGATTTCGAGCGTCGGACCGGTCCCTGCTGTGCGCTGCTTTCCGAAAAACTTTACCTGCGTCTTCCGGAATCTTCGAAAAACGGCACCGTGCGGCTGCTAGTCCGATGCCGACCGAAAAAAATCTATATTTCCGACGGGATCTGCGTGGGCGAGATCTACATTCCCGAAAAACATCTGCCGATGCTCACCTGTAAGATGAAAGAATGCATGAGCAGAAGCGTAGGAGAAAACGAGGACGCGGACGCCTGGGCAAAAGCGTACAACGAATGGGTGGCGGTTTTGGAAAACAATTCCCATGCGGGGAGAACTTATGGTAGGGCGTCTCTTTGAACAAACGCCGTGCGGAAATCGCCGGAAGAACGCGGGGCGGACCGTTCAAAGTTCGGCATTTAAAATTCGAAAAGCGAGGACAGTGAAATGAGAAATTTGGCGAAAATTCCGCTGTGGGGATCAAAAGATGAAAAAATCAGGGAAAAAATCGACGGTCTTAGGGGATTAAACGGACAAAACGATCGCTACAAGCTCAAAAACATACAAATCGTTTCGGGGGGTCTGCGCACTCACGCGCCGCTTGTGCGCGCCGTGGAGGACGCACGTCTTACAGACGTCCGGGCGTTCTATCCTTTTGACGATAAACTGCTGATTCTCAACATGGAGGGCGGTTATATCGGTTTCTACGCCTATGATGGGCAAACAGTCAAAAAACAGTATGTAACGGTGCAAACCTATCCTCTGGATTTTGACGGCAGTTCATTTTCGTCAGGACTGGTATACACCGAGGACGGCAGCGTACACATCGACGAGGGAAACGATCTGCCCAAACTGCTGTATTTTCCGGCCTATTCCTATTCTCTTGTACAGGGAGGAGCGCCGGGGATGCTGCGTGCGATGCCCCCGGAAGTTCCGAAGTTGGAATTTGCCGCCGTGGCCGGTGGCAGAATGTACGGAATTCTTGGGCAGAAAGCGTATGTTTCAGGGGAAAACGGATGTTTTGACTGGCAAACCGATCAACCGGCCGACACACAGCCGGTACCGGGGCATGCATGGAGCGGAAAAATCACCACCGCGACAGAGAAACAACTACCGGTGAAGGCGTTGAAGGGCTACAGGGATTATATGCTGATCTTCCGGGAAAACGCGCTGCAAAAGATTACCGGAAACAGCAATCCCTATGCCGTGAAAGACCTTTTCAGAGTGGGCACTTCCTGCGCCGGTTCCGTGAAGGAACTTGACGGGGAAATATATTTTATCGGTCAAGGGGAAATATACCGCTTCAATGGGAGCGGATTAAGAAAACTGCCCCCGCTCCCCGCGTCGGTAAAGATTCTCGGTCCGGCGTGCGTTTACGGCCAGAATTACTGTTTTTATGCGGAAAACGGAGAGGACAAACTGATTTACGGCTACGATCCGAAAACCGACACCTATGGGGTGACGGCGGCGCCGGGCAGAGTGACAGATTTTGCCCTGTGCGGGCGTGAGACGTTGGCTTTGGTGGATTCAGGATCGAAAAAGGAGATTTATAAGTTTTCCGAAGATCGGTCAAACGTTGCTTTTGACGTCGTGATGCCCTTGGCGGACAAAGAGCATCGGTATATGGAACTGACCGGGGTATCCTTGCGCTTTGTAGGCAATTCGGCGTCCAATCGGATGGAACTGTATGTGCATTTCTACGACGATCAGAGTACTGTCGGTGTACATACACTGGGAAAAATTGAGAACGGCGTAGGAAGAATCACGATGCGGGCGCGCACAAGGATTCGCGGGGCGACGCTGCTCGATCTTGAAGTGCGCGGACGGGGGGACGTGAACATTGAAAGCCTTGAGGTGCACTACAGACCAAAGATAGGCAAAAAATGGAAGGTATAAACTTTTATATCTTTTACTGATGTGAAACGAAAGGGGAAAAGAACGTTGAAGGAAGTTTTGATGGAGATTTTTCGGAAGTACACGGGGAGAAAGTTCATTGCGATGGTTCTGGGAGTGCTCGTGGGAGTCGCCGTTGCTTTCGGCGCCAAAGGGGAACTGATCGCTACGGTTGCGGGTACGGTTACCTCTGCCGCGTCGCTTATATACTACATTTTCACGGAAGGGAAGTTGGACTTGGAGTCGCTTCCCCAGAAGAAAGAAGAAATAAAAGACGAAGAAGAGAAAAAATATCCGGAGAACGACGAAAATCTGTGAGAACGTGAGAGAATCAAGAACGGGGAATGGGATGTGAACGGGGATGGGGAGTGAATGGGAAATGGGGAGTGAATGGGAAATGGGGAGTGAACTGGGGACGGGGAAGGAACTGGGAACGCGGAAGACGGAGGAGAGGGAAAAATCACGGAAAAGGCACGGAGAAGGGCGGAATGAGGGAAACATGGGATGGAAATATCGGGTAAAGGACACAAAAACTTGTACTTTGGAATTGCCGGGTTGTTTGCATTTTGCTCTTGACAAAGTTTAAAAACTGTGATATAACATACAGGAATTGAATAGAACAAACCGTTGAGGCGGAGATAACGGCAGTTATGCCCGTACAGAGAGCCTGCGATGCTGAGAATCAGGCGGGAGACAGATTGTCAAATGGGCCGCGGAGGGCGCAGTGAAACGCGCGTTGGCGCAGAGTATGCTGTGACGTGGGGGCATACGTCAGTTGCCGGTGATATGTTGGTATCCCGCTAAGCGCATGGGGTCGTTCCCATGAATTCAAGGTGGCACCGCGGATAAAGCGCTTTATTCGTCCTTGACAGAAAGAGTTGGAGTCTTTCTGTCAAGGACTTTTCTTTTGGATTTGACCCGAAAGAGGCGCTGGGATTTTGCTTTTGAAGAAATCGGTGTGCACACGATGTGTATGGAATGCTTGCGTTTGGCGGTTTAAAATTTGAAGTCTGCGCGATTGCCGGTTTGTCGCCCTGCGATTTTGGGGAGGGATTCGGGAGGATGCCCGAGTCCCGGGAAGGAGGATAAGAATGAGGATTTTTCCTGAACTTGAGAATGTGAAGAAGATTGCCGATTCCGGCGTATACAAGGTAGTGCCGGTGAGTTGTGAGATTCTTTCAGACGTCTGCACGCCCATCGAGGCGCTGAAGGTCTTAAAAAACGTATCGACCCACTGTTATATGCTGGAATCGGCCGAACAAAATGCAAAGTGGGGGCGCTACACTTTTTTAGGGTTTGATCCAAAATTGGAGATCACATGTCGTGACGGTTTGCTGCGGGCGGGGAGCATCACGCTGAAGACCGACAATCCCTCGTCGTTTCTGCGTCAGGTTCTTGCGGACTATAAAAGTCCCCGTTTTGAACAGCTTCCCCCTTTTACGGGGGGATTGGTGGGATATTTTTCCTACGACTATCTGGGATATAGCGAACCGGCGGTACGCACGACAGCAAGGGATACCGAGGAATTCAAGGATGTGGATCTGATGCTTTTTGATAAGGTCATCGCCTTTGACAACTTCCGACAGAAGATTGTTCTGATTGTCAACATGTTTTTGGACGATCCTCAAATCAACTACAACAAAGCGGTTCTGGAATTGAGGCAACTTTGCGAACTGCTCAGAACCGGGGCGCAGAAAAACGAACCGGGCGGTAAACTTTTAGGGGAAGTGACGCCGCTTTTCGATAAGAGAACTTATTGCGACATTGTGGAAAAGGCCAAAGGGTATATCCGTGAAGGAGATATCTTTCAGATTGTACTGTCCAACCGTCTCAGCGCCCCTTTTGAGGGGAGTCTTTTAAACACCTACAGGGTTTTGCGTACCATCAATCCCTCCCCATATATGTTCTATTTTTCAGGCACCGACGTGGAAGTGGCGGGCGCGTCGCCGGAAACGCTGGTGAAACTGGAAGACGGCGTGCTGCACACTTTCCCTCTTGCGGGCACCAGACCCCGAGGAAAAACAGATGCGGAGGATCGGGCGCTGGAAGAGGAACTTCTGCGGGACGAGAAGGAACTCGCCGAGCACAACATGCTCGTGGATCTGGGAAGAAACGATCTCGGGAAAATCAGCGAATTCGGCACCGTTCAGGTGGAAAAACTGCGCTCGGTGGAACGTTACTCCCACGTCATGCACATCGGTTCTACGGTACGGGGAAAGATCGGCGAAGGGTTTGACGCTCTGGACGCCATCGAAGCGGTACTGCCCGCGGGAACGCTTTCGGGCGCCCCGAAAATTCGTGCCTGCCAACTTATTGGGGAATTGGAGAACAATAAACGCGGAATTTACGGCGGCGCTATAGGATATATTGATTTCACGGGCAACATGGACACCTGCATTGCCATTCGCATTGTTTACAAGAAGAACGGCAGGGTATTCGTGAGAAGCGGCGCGGGAATCGTCGCCGATTCTGTGCCCGAAAAGGAATATGAAGAGTGTATCAATAAGGCAAGGGCTGTGGTCAACGCCCTGGAATTTGCGCAGGAGGAAGATCTATGATTTTACTCATCGACAACTACGACAGTTTTTCCTACAACCTCTATCAGTTGGTCGGCGAGATTGAGCCGAAAATCAAGGTTATCCGCAACGACCAGTGGACGGTAAAGCAGATCGAGGACTTTCGTCCTGAACGGATCATTCTTTCCCCGGGCCCGGGAAGGCCGGAGAATGCGGGGGTGATTGTGGAGGCCGTTGAAAAACTGGGTTCCAAAATCCCGATTCTCGGGGTATGTCTGGGACATCAGGCGATATGCGCGGCGTTCGGCGCTGCTGTCACCTATGCAAAACATTTGATGCACGGCAAGCAGTCCATGGTAAGGTTTGACCGAGACTGCCCTTTGTTCAGAGGCGTGCCTGAAAGAGCGCCGGTGGCACGCTATCACTCTCTTGCAGTAGATAGGAACACGATTCCGCCGCAGTTGAAAGTCACGGCGCACACCGAAGACGGTGAGGTGATGGCGGTGCAGCACCGGACATATCCCATCTATGGGGTTCAGTTTCATCCTGAATCAATTATGACGCCCGACGGAAGGAAAATGCTTGAAAATTTTATAAAAAAATAGGGGGAACGGAATGATGATTAAAGAGGCCATTGTAAAAATTGTAAACAAACAGGATCTGAGTTACGACGAGGCGTATGCCGTCATGAACGAGATTATGAGCGGCGAAACCTCGCCCACACAGAACGCCGCGTTTCTGGCGGCGCTCTCCGCCAAAAGCGCGAGAGCTGAAACCATTGATGAAATCGCGGGATGCGCCGCCGCCATGCGGGATCACGCCGTCAAAGTGCAAACCGGTATGGAACTGTTTGAGATTGTGGGTACCGGTGGGGACAACGCGGGGAGTTTCAACATCTCCACCACTTCCGCACTGGTGTGCGCCGCCGGTGGACTCAAGGTGGCCAAGCACGGCAACAGGGCTGCTTCCTCCAAATGCGGAACGGCGGACTGTTTAGAGGCTCTGGGCGTCAATATCGACCAGAGTCCAGCCCGGTGTACGGAACTGTTAAAGGAAGTGGGCATGTGTTTCTTCTTTGCGCAGAAGTATCACACATCCATGAAGTACGTGGGCGCGATCAGGAAAGAACTGGGCTTTCGCACGGTGTTCAATATCCTTGGACCGCTGACCAATCCTGGAAGTCCTTCTATGCAGTTGTTGGGGGTATACGACGAATACCTTGTGGAGCCCCTTGCACAGGTGCTCATCAATTTGGGCGTCAGGCGCGGGATGGTGGTATACGGTAAAGACAAACTGGATGAGATTTCAGCCAGCGCCCCCACGGCGGTGTGTGAGTTCAAGGACGGCTGGTTCAAATCCTACGTCATCACCCCCGAGGATTTCGGGCTGAAACGCTGCGAAAAAAAGGATCTTGTGGGGGGAACGCCCGCAGAAAACGCAAAAATCACCGTGGAGATTTTACAGGGCATGCGGGGGCCCAAGCGTGACGCAGTGCTTTTAAATGCAGGCGCGGCGCTGTATATTGGCGGCAAAGCAGGAAGCATCCGGGAAGGCGTTGAACTTGCTTCGGAACTGATTGACAAAGGACAGGCGCTTGGGACGTTGGAAAAACTCATTGAGGGAAGCAACCGTCCGGAGGCGCAGAAATGACCGTCCTTGACGGGCTGGCTGAACACGCCCGGGAACGGGTGGAACGGGCAAAGAAAAGAATTTCTCTTGCAGCGCTCAGGCGCGAGGCGCTTTCGCTGCCCAAAGGGGATTTTGCCTTTGAAAAGGCACTGAGAAAACCGGGAATATCCTTCATCTGCGAATGCAAAAGGGCGTCCCCTTCTAAGGGGCTTATCGCTCCCGAATTTCCCTACCTTCAAATCGCAAAGGAGTATGAGGATGCGGGGGCCGACGCGCTTTCGGTACTCACCGAACCGAAGTGGTTTTTGGGATGCGACAGGTATCTTGAAGAGATCGCGCGCACCGTTTCACTGCCCTGTTTGCGCAAAGACTTTACCGTGGATGAATATATGATCTACGAGGCAAAACTCTTAGGAGCTTCCGCTTCACTGCTCATTTGTGCTCTTTTGGCAGACGGGCAACTCTTGGAATATGTTGCGCTGTGCGGCGAGTTGGGGCTATCCGCCCTTGTGGAGGCGCACGACGAAGGGGAAGTGCAAAGAGCGCTGCGGGCGGGCGCGTCGGTGATCGGTGTGAATAACCGGAATTTGAAGGATTTTTCGGTGGACACTGAAAACAGCCGCAGGCTGCGGGCGTTGGTTCCAACAAATCTGCTTTTTGTTGCGGAAAGTGGGGTAAAGTGCCGGAGTGACGTGGAAAAATTTTGCCGAATAGGCGCAGATGCGGTGCTTGTGGGCGAAGCGCTGATGCGGGCGACCGACAAAAAAGCGAAACTTGCGGAATTGCGGGGGGTATGATATCATGACGAAAGTCAAATTTTGCGGACTTTCGAGGCTTTGCGACATCGAGGCGGCAAACATTTTGGAGCCGGAGTATGTCGGATTTGTTTTCGCCCCCGGAAGCCGCCGGTATGTTTCTCCCGCAAAGGCGGCGGAACTGAAAAAATTTCTCCGCCCTCATATTTGCGCTGTGGGAGTTTTCGTAAACGAATCTCCAAAGGCGGTGGCGGAACTTTTGAGAAAGGGAACAATCGACTCGGCGCAGCTGCACGGCGGGGAAACAGAAGAGTATATAAGGACGCTGCGCGCTCTTACCGACAAGCCGATCATACGGGCCTTTCGCGTAAAGGAGGAAAAAGACGTGTCTTCAGCGTGGGAATGCAGCGCGGATTTCCTCCTTTTCGATGGCGGAAGCGGCGAGGGAGCGACCTTTGACTGGAAACTTCTGGAACAGTCAAAAAGGCCCTATTTTCTTGCCGGCGGGCTTGGAACGCACAATGTGTCGGACGCGGTGAAGCGACTGAGGCCCTATGCCGTGGACGTAAGTTCGGGCATCGAGACAGACGGATACAAGGACAGGGCGAAGATGGAGGAATTTATTTTCGCCGTGAGAAAGGAAGAAGAACAGTGACAAACCAAAAAGGACGTTTCGGCGTACACGGAGGACAGTATATTCCGGAAACGCTGATGAATGCCGTCATAGAATTGGAAGAAGCGTATAACCGGTTGAAGGATGACCCGGCGTTCAACAGAGAACTTTCAGAATTGCTTTGCGATTACGCCGGAAGGCCGTCGCGGCTGTATTTCGCGAAGAAAATGACAGAGGATTTGGGCGGCGCGAAGATCTACCTGAAACGGGAGGATCTGAACCACACGGGCGCACACAAAATCAACAACGTGTTGGGACAGGCTCTGCTGGCAAAAAAGATGGGCAAGACCAGACTCATCGCCGAAACAGGCGCCGGGCAGCACGGCGTGGCTACGGCCACAGCCGCAGCGCTCATGGGGATGGAATGCGTGGTATATATGGGACAGGAGGACACGGTGCGGCAGGCACTCAATGTTTACCGTATGCGGTTGTTGGGCGCCGAGGTGATCCCCGTGAAAACGGGAACCGCTACGTTGAAGGATGCCGTTTCCGAGGCTATGCGCGCATGGACATCCCGTGTTTCGGACACCCACTACTGTCTTGGTTCGGTGATGGGGCCCCACCCCTTTCCCACCATCGTCCGTGACTTCCAGTCGGTGATTTCAAGGGAGATCAAAGAACAGATCCTCTGCAAGGAGGGGAGACTTCCCGACGCGGTGCTTGCCTGCGTGGGCGGCGGATCCAATGCCATCGGCTCGTTTTACCACTTTATTGGCGACAGGGATGTGCGCCTCATAGGATGTGAAGCGGCGGGCAGGGGTGTGGACACGCCCGAAACCGCTGCCACGGTAAACACCGGGAAACTGGGCATATTTCACGGCATGAAGTCTTATTTTTGTCAGGATGAATTCGGGCAGATTGCACCGGTTTATTCGATTTCTGCCGGCCTTGATTATCCGGGCGTCGGACCGGAGCACGCGTATCTTCATGACATTGGCAGGGCGGAATATGTGCCGATAACCGACGAGGAGGCGGTTTGTGCCTTTGAGTATCTCGCGAAAACCGAGGGCATTATTCCCGCCATTGAATCGGCGCACGCCGTGGCGTACGCGCTGAAAATCGCTCCCGAGATGGGCAGGGACAAGATCCTTGTCGTTACGGTTTCCGGCAGGGGAGACAAGGACTGTGCGGCCGTCGCACGGTACAGGGGGGAGGATCTCCATGAGTAGAATTCATCAGGCTTTTGAAAACGGAAAGGCTTTTATCGCCTTCATCACCTGTGGGGATCCGGATCTGTCAACCACCGCCGCGGCCCTTCGGGCGGCAGTCTCCGGCGGCGCGGATCTTATTGAACTGGGCATTCCCTTCTCGGATCCGACGGCAGAAGGACCGGTGATTCAGGGCGCCAATCTTCGCGCGCTGAAAGGCGGGATCACCACGGACAGGATTTTTGAATTCGTGCGCGAAACGCGGAAAGAGATTGGGATTCCGATTGTGTTCATGACCTACGCCAACGTCGTGTTCTCCTACGGCGCGGAGCGATTCATTTCCACCTGTCGGGAAATCGGAATAGACGGACTGATTCTGCCTGACCTGCCTTTTGAGGAGCGGGGGGAATTTTTACCCACGTGCCGCAAATACGGCGTGGATCTCATATCGCTCGTCGCGCCCACCTCGGGCGGGCGTGTCGCGATGATTGCGAAAGAGGCCGAGGGATTTTTGTACATCGTTTCAAGTCTGGGTGTCACCGGAATACGCGACGAGATTGACACCGATCTTTCCCTGACCGTTCAAACCGTTCGCCAAAACACCGGCATTCCGTGTGCCGTCGGATTCGGCATTTCTACACCCGAACAGGCGAAAAAGATGGCGGCGTTTACCGACGGCGTCATTGTGGGTTCCGCCATCGTCAGATTGCTTGAAAAATACGGGAAAGACGCGCCCGAACGCATTTTTGAATATGTAAAATCCATGAAGGACGTCCTGAAAGGAATGTGAATATTCGGTGTATTGGGATTTTCCCATCTGTAAAGATGCGGGATATTCAGGCGTTTTTCAGATGAAAAACCGGTGCTGCCGCAAAAGCGGATATCCGAAGGAGCGTCGGAAATCAGCCGACACCGCGCCATACGGCATACAGAGTGCGGCGCGGCACACAGAAAAAAGGAAAAACCGCGCACATCAAAAACCGGCAGGGGCGTTTGCGCTCCTGCCGGCGGTTGTTTGTCATTTGAATCTTAACTTTTCGTTTCCCGTTTCACCGCGCTGCTGCGGAAAATCTGGCGGCCGCGCACATGGGCATGCCGCGGGGGATTCCGGTCGGTTCAAAAATCCCCCCGTTGTTTTCTAGGACTTTTTTCCAACCAGCAGTTCCTCAAGAGTGAACCCGAGTTCGGCCGCCAGTTCGTCAAAAAAGACTGGATCGGGAAAAGCAAGTCCCCGTTCCCATTTCGAGACGGCCTGGGGACTGACGCCCATCAAAGCCGCCAACTGTCTTTGCGTAAGTCCTCGCTCCCGACGTCGTCTGGAAATGCGGGAGCCGACTGATTTGAGGTCTATCATTGTTTGGCACACTCCACGGTGATCTCGGCTTTCGCCGGAACACGGGTAGATTTTTTTGCGCCGGAAAAGCGACGCGACCTCGGATCGGCCGTTTTCACGGCGATCCGAGGACCGGATGTGCCTTGATATCCCATCCGAAAATCAAAACGTCATAAAAAGTGCTACGCCGATTCGCTTTTCAGCGGGTATCAGCCGCGCCAACCCGTGAGGCGCGGGCAAGTGCATCCGATTTTTATCGAGTTGATCAAAAACTCCGCCTCCTTTCTTTCCCCCACTTTCGGAAAAATGCCGACTTTTCCCCGTCTGCGGGCAATATTTCGTATTGCTACGATGCCTCATTCTATCATGCTTTTAATACCTTGTCAAGCAACTGATGGTTTATTTTTGAATAAAAAAATCAAAAATGCCAAAAAAAATTAAAAATTTTGCATAGGAATTCTATTTTTGAGGAAACGGTCGCCCGGATCGGTTTGCAGATTGATTGACAAAACAACGGACATGTGGTAAAATGAAAAAAACGCCCCGTCGCAAAACGAAAAAATCTGAAAAAGACGTTTTTTCTGGTGCGGATTTTGAATTCGCATCCCTTGGAAACGGTATTTCAGTTTTTTTGAACGGTGCAAAATCTGCGGCAAGTCGGAAAGGAACGATCACGGATATGGAATACATTTTAAAGGGATACGAGCCTGAAAATCTCTTCAGATATTTCGAGGAGATTTCGGCCGTTCCCAGGGGTTCCGGAAATGAAAGGGAGATTGCAAACTATCTTGTGGCGTTTGCCAAAGAACAGGGTTTGGAGTACTATACGGATGACCTGCACAACGTGGTCATTTACCGTCCTGCCGCGCCCGGCAGGGAAACAGAGGAAAAAATCATGCTTCAGGCTCATACCGATATGGTTTGCGAGAAGAACAGCGGGGTGGATCATGATTTTGAAAGAGACGGATTGCAATTGGTGGAGACGGACGGATTTCTCAGGGCGAACGGCACGACGCTGGGAGGGGATGACGGAGTCGGAGTGGCGATGATCATGGCGATCCTCGCAGATAGAACGCTGAACGCTCCGGCGCTGGAGTGTTTCTTTACTGTGCAGGAGGAGGTTGGACTGGGGGGCGCCGAGCACTTTGACTACAGACGTCTTTCCGCGCACAGGATCATCAATCTGGACACCGACACGGAAGGGGTGGCCATTGCTTCCTGTGCCGGCAGTATGAATCTGTCCTTTGTTCTGGAACCCCGCTTTTTACCTGTCGCCAACGGATGTGTAAAAATTTCCGTATCGGGACTTTCCGGCGGACATTCGGGATCGGACATCCACACGGGAAGAAAAAATTCCATTCTGCTTTTGGGCAAGATCCTCGCCAAACTCTATGCGGAGGAACCTTTCAACCTTGTGCACCTTGAGGGCGGAAACAAGCGCAACGCCATCCCCCGGGAAGCGGAAGCAATTCTTTCGGTGCTCGACCGGGAGAAAACCATTTCAAGAATCAAAGAGATTTCGGCGTCGATCTACCCACTCCTTGTGGAGGAGGACCGTGGATTGCGAATCCGCGCTTCAAAATGCGCAGTCGAAGGGGAGATGATGTCCTATAAAGATACGTCGGCTGTTCTTTCGCTTTTGACCCTTGTGCCCAACGGCGTGATCGGGATGAGCGCTGCGAAGAAAGGATTGGTGGAGACGTCCTCCAATCTCGGCGTGGTGAGAACGCAAAACAAGA
>CANQNM010000035.1 GCA_947625265.1 uncultured Clostridia bacterium | reverse complement strand
AAGACTATTCTATCAGAACTCAACCACTTTTTCTATACCTTTTTTCCTTTCAGTCTCATATCAATTGTAACACTACATCCGCGCGGTTCAAAAATTTTAAAATGTCCTTGCAAAATGTTCATCTGTATGGTATAATAACAAAGACAGTTTCAGGTGATTTAACGAAGAAGAGATTTTTGCCATCTTGTTTTGGTTTTGCGCTGGGCAGACGTAAACGGACATTTCGGCGGGCACACCTATCCGTTGTCCGTTACCTGTTGCGTGCATACAAGTGCGCGGGCTGCAGGAGGGCTTGGTGCATGAAGATTTCCAAACTTTCAGAATACAGAAACCTTTTTCTCTTTACCCAATTGGGTTTGTCTGTTGTTTCACCTGTTCTTCTCTGCGCGGGCGCGGGATGGCTGATGGACAGATATTGGAACACTCCCTCTTGGGTAATGGTGGTTTGTATACTCGTAGGATTGGCGTCGGGAATGATCTCAGCGTGGAAACTTCTTAAAAAAATGCTCGCGTTCAGCGAAAAGGACGATCCGGAGGACAGGTTATGAAAGCAAAAGAACAAAGCGGTATGGGCGCGGTGCTGAAACAGACGTTGATTGTCGCTTTGATCGGTTTTGTTCTTGCCTTGTTCGCGCAATTCCTTTATCCGGCCTTTGCAAGAAGCGGGCTGTTCGCGTATTCTCCCCTACGCTTTATTTTGGGAGGCGTTTACGGATGGGTTCTGGGCGTGGCAAACTTTTTTGCCATGGCGTTGTCGCTGATCATGCTTACTTCCGGAACTGCCGACCGGCAGGAAGGACAAAAAAAGGCGCAGGCCATGTATATGGGAAGACTGGTCACGGTGCTGCTTTTTGCCGTGGGCGGGTGTTTTATTCCGGTTTTCCACCCAGCGGCAATTCTTTTTTCGCTGGCGCTTACACAGGCGGGCATTTCGATTTACGCCATGTGTTTCAAGTTGTTTGAGGGACGCAAGGAAAAAGAAAGGGAAGAAGGCGGGAAAAAAGAAGCCGGTTCCGTGCCTGCGTCAACTTCGAACGAAACGTCAGAAACGGAAAATTCGTCTTCCGAAGATGCGGAGGACGACAAAACTGAAGGATAGAGATGAAGAATTCTAAGGATTCAATGGATCAGACACAGACCGTCTGCTGTGAAAGGACGGAAAAAAGACGCAGAAAAGTCACAAATTTTTGTGTACTGTTGTTGGCGGCGCTTCTGATAGCGACGGGTTTTGCGGTGTCTTCAATTTCCCAAGCGCCGGAGGAGGGTGTGGAGCAGCCCTTTGTGTCTGGCGCGAAGGTTCTTTTCCGTGTCGATTTTTCTGAAATTCTCGGAATAGAAACCGAACCGACGGAAAAGGCGGAGGGAGATCAGACACAATTGATCGCGCCCTGGTATATTCTCACCATCACTGAAACCCAGGTCAACTCTCTCATTGTGATTCTGCTTGTGGGACTGCTTTGTTTCTGGCTTACAAGGGATCTGAAGATTACCCCCGAGGGGAAAAAACAGATTGTGGCTGAGTTTCTGGTGGAAAAGGTTACAGAACTTGTGCACAGCAATATGAGTGCGAAGTTTACGGGATTCGCGCCCTTTATCGCTGCGCTTCTGGCGCTTTCCGCGCTTTCCAGTCTTACAAGTCTTCTTGGATGGTATCCGCCAACGGCGGAACTGAACACCATCATCGGTTGGTCTCTTTTGGTGTTTGGAATGATCACCTTTCAGAAACTCAGAGCCGGTTTTGGCGAGTATCTTAAGGGGTATACCAAGCCTATTTTCCTTATGACGCCGCTGAATATTCTGGGAGAGATCGCGACGCCCCTGTCGATGACATTCCGTCATTTCGGAAATGTCTGTTCGGGTCTTGTGATCTCCGCTCTGCTTACCTCGGTGCTGACCACCGCCTCAAAGGCGGTTTGGAGGCTTTTGGGCGTTGGAGGGTTCCTGTCGGATCTGGCGTTTTTCAGAGTCGGTATTCCGGCGGTGTTTTCTCTCTATTTTGACATCTTTAGCGGATGTCTGCAAGCGTTTATTTTCTGTATGCTAACCATGATCAACATTTATCTTGCCTATGAGGATTCCAACGAGACACTGGCGGAAAAGGCGAGAAAAAAGGCCGAAAAAAAAGCCCGCAAAGAGGCGAAGGCGAAAAACGCTTAGGTAAGCCTATTTGGGTTTGAGATATAAAAGACGTAAAGACGCGGCCGTGCGCCGAAAGGCGCCGTCTTGAAAGGCCGGGCGAGGTTTAAAATAATTTTTTTGGAGGAAGAAGCAATGTTCAACCTATTTTCGATTCTGAAAGATGCAATTCCGGTGACTGCCGGAGGAATCACTGACAAGGGACTCGTAGAAGCCGCCGCGTGCATCGGCGCGGGAATCGCGCTGACAGCCGGTATCGGCCCGGGAATCGGCGAGGGATTTGCGGTGGGGAAGGCGTGTGAAGCAGTGGGCAGACAGCCGGAGAGCGCGGGCACAGTTCGCTCCACGCTGATTCTGGGCTGCGCACTTGCCGAGACCACCGGTATCTACGGTCTGGTGGTCGGTCTGCTGCTGATTTTCCTGAAGTGATTTTTTGCGAAAAGCGCAGACATTCGGAAGAAATCCTGAAAGGAAACGGAGAGACGGCGTATGATTGATTTTCCAAATGCCCTTGAAAAGTTGGGCATCATTCAGATTGACGTCTGGGCGATCGTCATCTCGCTTTTAAATTTGCTGATTTTGTTTCTCATTGTGAAAAGGTTTCTGTTCAAACCGGTACAGAGAATTATCGGTCAGCGTAAAGCGGGCGTCGAGGCGGTGTACAAAGAGGCGGAGGAAGCCCGTGCAGAAGCGGAGGCGGACAGGGCGTTCTACGAAGAGCGCCGGGAACACGCCGAGGAGGAAGCGGAGGACATTTTGCGCAAAGCCACCGAGCAGGCGAAGAAAAACAGCGATCACATCATGAAAGAGACGCGTGACGAAATTTCGTCCCTTCGTGAGAAAGCAGCGCGTGATATTGCGCAGGAGAAGGTGAAGGCGATCAACGACGCGAAGAATGAAATCGCCTCCATTTCCGTACAAATTGCAGAAAAAGTCGTCGAACGGACGTTAAATGAAGAGGATCATAGGGAATTCGTGAACCGTATGGTTGAAGATTTGGACAAGAGTCAAAAGGAATAACGGGGAAAGACAGAGAAAGGTTGTCGGCAAGGGAAGGAGTCGGAACATCGAATGGAAAACATATCCAAAGAATACGGCGACGGATTGTTTGAACTTGCAAAAGACGAAGGAATCGTCGGGGAACTGTACGGGCAGACGAAAACGCTGCGCCAAATTTTTCTTGAAGAGCCGGGATATGTTTCGCTTTTGACTTCAAGAAAGATTGATTTGAAAGAGAAGGAAAAACTGTTGGCCGAGGCGTTTTCGGGAAAACTTCACCCGTATCTTTTCAATTTTCTTCTGCTGATGAATGAAAGAGGCTATATTCCTTATGTTTCAGCCTGTTTTTCACGCTTTGAAGAGCGATATCTTGAGGAGAACCGCATTTTAAAGGTGAAAGTTTACAGCGCGGTTCCTCTCAGTGAAACCGAAAAGGACCGTGTAAAGATGGGTATTGAGAAAAAAACGGGCGCAAAGGCCGAAATTTCCTGGATGACTGACAGAACGCTTGTAGCGGGTTTGAGAATCGAAACGGACGGACTGCTCATCGAAAACAGCGTGCGGCAGTTGCTCGATGACATCAGACGGCATTTAAGCGGCGCCGTGACACAGGGGTAACCGCGTCCGACGTCAAAAAAATGGGAAAGGAGCGTTCTCCTCACCGGAGAATAGAAATTCAATGAATCTCCGTGCAGATGAAATCAGCAGTATTATTAAGAAACAGATACGAGACTACGGTAAAAAAACAGAGTGCAGTGAAACCGGCACAGTGGTGTTGGTGGGTGACGGCATCGCCAGAGCCCAGGGGCTTGAGAAGTGCATGGCAAATGAACTTCTGGAGTTTGAGGGCGGCGGATACGGAATGGCCCTGAATTTGGAGGAACATACCGTTTCGGTGGTTCTATTGGACAATTCCTCGGACATCCGGGAGGGAACCCTTGTAAAGAGAACCGGAAAAGTGGTATCGGTTCCCGTAGGCGAGGCAATGTTAGGAAGAGTTGTGAACGCTCTGGGACAGCCCATTGACGGAAAAGGACCAGTTGCCTACGCTGAAACAAGGCCCGTGGAACGTCCTGCGCCTGGAATTATCCGCAGAAAAAGCGTATCGGTGCCGCTGCAAACTGGAATTAAAGCAATAGACAGCATGATCCCCATCGGCCGCGGGCAGCGAGAACTGATCATCGGAGATCGGCAAACTGGAAAGACCACCATCGCCATCGACACCATCATCAATCAGAAAGATAAGAATGTACTTTGCATCTATGTTGCCATTGGCCAAAAGAACTCCACGGTGACGCAGATTTACGAAACGCTTGCCGAGGCGGGTGCGATGAACTACACCTGTATTGTAGCGGCTACCGCTTCGGAACTTGCACCCTTGCAGTATATAGCGCCCTATGCGGGATGCTCCATGGCGGAGTATTTCATGGATCAGGGCAGGGATGTGCTCATTGTTTACGACGATCTCTCCAAGCATGCGGTGGCATACCGGGCAATGTCCCTGCTGATTCGCCGTCCCCCTGGAAGAGAGGCGTACCCAGGCGACGTCTTTTATTTGCATTCCAGACTTCTTGAGCGTGCGGCAAGGATTGCGCCGGAATACGGCGGGGGAAGCATCACGGCGCTGCCCATCATCGAGACGCAGGCGGGCGATGTTTCAGCGTATATTCCCACCAATGTGATTTCCATCACAGACGGTCAGATATTTCTTGAAACAGAACTCTTTCACTCGGGAATTATGCCCGCTGTGAACCCCGGAATCTCTGTGTCCCGTGTGGGAGGAAACGCGCAGATCAAAGCGATGAAAAAAGTGGCGGGCACACTGAAACTGGTGTATTCACAGTTCCGGGAACTTCAGGCTTTCGCTCAGTTCGGTTCGGATCTTGACGCCGATACCAAGGAGCGGCTTGCCAGAGGAGAACGGATTGTTCAGATTTTAAAACAGGGTAAAAATTCTCCGGTGCCGGTTGAAAAACAGGTGGTGATCATTTTCGCGGTGATTAACGGGTATCTTGACGGAATCGCCTTGGAGGATGTGCCGCGTTATGAACGGGAACTGTATGAGTATTTGGACGTAAAAGGCGGGGAACTCCTTGAAGGGATCCGGGATACTGGGACGCTGGATGATAAAAGAACCGAGGAAATGCACCGAATTTTGAAGAATTTCGCGGAGGAATTCGCTGCAGCCCGGTAACCAGGTAACCAGGTAGCCAGGTAGCCAGGTAGCCCGGTAGCCAGGTAGGCGCGCTGTAACCCTGTAACGCTGTAGCCTGTAGGCAAACGGATAAGCGCGGTATAGGCCATAGTTGTTGCTTGCGGGTTTGCAGTCTCGGAGTTTCACGGGATATAGGCTCGGGAAAACCGTACGAAGCGATTGCAGTGGAAGACGCGAAGTGCGAAAAGCGTAAGGTGCAAAATTGCGAATTGCAAGACGCGGAGTATGGAATATAAAAAGTGAAGGTATAAATAAGCGCTGAAAGGGAAGACCGTATGGGAACTTCTGCAAAAGCACTGAAATTGCGTATAAAGAGCGTGCAGTCCACGGAACACATCACCCGTGCCATGCAACTTGTGGCCTCCTCAAAACTGAGAAAGGCCACCGACCGTGTAGAGAAAAGCAGGTCCTATTTTGACGTGCTGCAAAAAGTGTTCTCTCGACTTGCGTCGGGATGTGGAGAAGACGCGCCAAAAATGTATTTTCAAGAGAGAAAAAAGGGAAAAATCTGTCTTGTAGTCATCGGCGGCGACCGAGGACTGGCTGGCGGATATAACAACAATGTTTTTACACTGACAAGAGGGTTGGCTCAGCCAGAGGAAGCGGAAATTCTTCCCATCGGAAAGAAGACCTATGAGTATTTCTCCAAAAAAGGGTACAGCCTGGTGGGGGAAAACCTTGGAGCGGAAAACGTCGCGATGGAGGAGTGCGCCCGGTTGGGCCGACAGATCGTGCGACGGTACCGGGAGGGTGTGTATACGAAGGTATATTTGGTGTACACGTCTTTCAAAAACATGATATCACAAAACGCGAGCGTTCTTCAGATGTTGCCGCTTTCCGGTAGCGGCGAAGGGAAAAAGGAATCGTATATACTTTGTGAGCCCTCTCCCTCGGAGGTTTTTGAGGCGGCGATTCCTGAATATGTGTCAGGGTTGCTTTACTGCGGAGTGTGTGACAGTTGCGCTTCCGAACAGGCGGCCAGGCGCAACGCCATGGACAACGCAACAAAAAACGCCGACGAAATGATTGAGAAATTAGGCCTGCAATATAACCGGGCAAGGCAAGGCGCCATCACGCAGGAGATCACGGAGATTGTCGCCGGCTCCGAACAGTGAGCGAACCGGACAAAGAAGAAAGGTATGAGCGGTATGAACAAACAGGCAATCGGAAAAATTACGCAGGTGATGGGTCCGGTCGTGGACGTGCGTTTTCCGGATGGGCAACTTCCTGAACTTCTCAGCGCACTCCATATCGACAGAGGCGAGCAGGTGATGACTGTTGAGGTGGCGCAGCACGTTGGGGACAATATCGCAAGATGTATTGCCATGTCCTCTACCGACGGGTTGACCAGAGGAACTGAGGTGATCGACACGGGATCGGGAATTACTGTTCCCGTTGGAAACGAGACATTGGGACGTATTTTCAACCTTCTCGGCGAACCGGTGGACGAGCGACCGGCCCCTGTGACCGCGGAGCGTTGGCCAATTCACCGTCCCGCACCTTCGTTTGAGGAACAGCAATCGTCCACTGAAATTCTGGAAACGGGAATTAAAGTGGTGGATCTCATTTGCCCATACGCAAAAGGGGGAAAGATCGGACTGTTCGGCGGCGCGGGCGTGGGAAAAACCGTTTTGATCATGGAACTGATCAACAACATTGCCAAACAGCACGGAGGCATCTCGGTGTTTTCCGGCGTAGGGGAGCGGACGCGCGAGGGAAACGATCTTTACAACGAAATGAAGGAGTCTGGGGTTCTCGCGAAAACCGCGTTGGTCTACGGACAGATGAATGAACCGCCGGGAGCGAGAATGCGCGTTGCTCTTTCTGGACTTACCATGGCGGAATATTTCAGGGATAGACAGGGGCAGGACGTGCTGCTCTTTATCGACAATATTTTTCGCTTCACCCAGGCAGGATCCGAGGTTTCGGCGCTGCTGGGAAGAATGCCGTCTGCTGTGGGTTATCAGCCTACGCTTGCGACGGAAATGGGTGAACTTCAGGAGCGGATCACTTCCACCAAAAAAGGCTCTATCACTTCTGTTCAGGCGGTATATGTCCCGGCAGACGACCTTACCGACCCGGCGCCTGCTACGACATTTGCTCATCTTGACGCGACGACGGTTCTTTCCCGTTCTATTTCTTCACAGGGAATATATCCAGCGGTAGATCCGCTGGATTCCACCAGCCGCATTCTCACACCGGACGTGGTAGGCGCGGAGCATTACAGAGTGGCAAAGGAAGTTCAGAGAATTCTGCAAAAATACAATGAACTGCAAGATATCATCGCGATCATGGGCATGGACGAACTGTCCGAGGAGGACAAACTGACAGTGAGCAGGGCGAGAAAAGTCCAGAGGTTTCTTTCCCAGTCCTTTACCGTTGCCGAGCAGTTTACGGGCATTCCCGGAAGTTATGTTTCCCTGTCGGATACTGTTCGTGGATTTGCGGAGATTGTTGATGGAAAATGCGACGATTTACCCGAGTCGGCCTTCCTTTTTGTCGGAACTATCGAGGAGGCGCGGGAAAAGTCGAAGAAATCATAGGGCATGGTTCGGAAGGGGTCTTTATGAAAGATTTTGAACTTGAGATCGTAACACCGACGGGCGTCGCCTATAAAGGGATGGCTGTACAGTTGTCCGTGAGAGCCATCGACGGATCTTTGTCGGTGCTTGCGGGGCACATTCCGATGATCACTGCGCTGAAAGAAGGCCCCTGTCGTATCTACCGACAGGAGGGTTCTCCCATGGAAGCAAAGTGTTCCGGCGGCGTGCTGTCGGTTACCAAAGAGGGGGTAAGACTGCTCTGCACCTCCTTCTCCTTTCTTTAAAGTCTTCTTTTTATCTTTTCGAAAGAGGACGGGAGGCTTCGGCAGAAGATTTGCCGAAGCCTCCCGTTGATTTTAATTTATCATGGCCGCTATACTATGGCAGCGGCAGTACCCAACTGCGCCGGGTTTCCCCGGGACTTTGACGACCTACGGATTTCGGTTTCCGTATTGCGGCGTATTTTTGTACGGTTACGGAATTTTGCGAGAACTTCTGACGTCGTCAGGACGCGCACGCCTCGGGATCTTCAAAGATCAGCGTTGCTTTTCCTTTTTTCTCTATTACGTCTGGAGAAATGATCACTTTTTTCAGCCCCTTTAGTCCGGGCGCCTCGTACATGATGTCGAGCATCACCGATTCCATGATGGAACGCAGTCCTCTTGCGCCGGTGTTTCTTTTTACGGCGAGATCTGCCACTTTGTCAAGGGCTTCGGCGGTAAATTCCAGTTCTACACCGTCCATGCCGAGAAGTTTCTGATACTGTTTCAAAAGTGCGTTCTTCGGTTTGGAGAGAATGGAGATCAACGCCTCGCGGTCAAGAGGATCCAGAGCGACAATGACCGGAAGCCTTCCTACAAGTTCCGGAATCATCCCGAATTTCACAACATCGTGCGCCTGCGCATCGCGAAGCACAGTGGATTTTGAACGTTCGTTTTTGGTGAGGATTTTTCCGCCAAATCCGACAGTTTGTGATCCCTCCCGTTTTTCAATGAGTTTTTCCAACCCTTCAAAGGCGCCGCCGCAGATGAAGAGAATGTTCTCGGTGTTGATTTGAATAAAAGAGTCGTTGGGATGTTTTCTGCCCCCGTTGGGCGGAACATTGGCAACTGTTCCCTCAAGAATTTTCAAAAGCGCCTGCTGTACCCCTTCTCCTGAAACATCTCTGGTGATGGAACGGTTTTCACTTCTTCGGGCGATTTTATCAATCTCATCCACATAGATGATGCCGTATTCCGCTCTTTCCACATCGTTGTCAGCGGCTTGGATCAGTTTCAGAAGAATATTTTCCACATCCTCGCCGACATAGCCTGCTTCGGTCAGCGTCGTGGCGTCTGCAATGGCGAAAGGAACTTCCAGCGTTTTTGCCAGCATCTGTGCTAAGAAAGTTTTGCCCACACCTGTTGGGCCGAGCATCAGTACATTGCTTTTCTGAATATCCACGCCGTCCTCTGCCTTTTTCTTCTTCTTGGACAGAATGCGTTTGTAATGGTTGTAAACGGCTACGGCCAATGTTCGTTTGGCGTTGTCTTGCCCGATGACATACTCGTCAAGAGAGTTTTTGATTTCTGCCGGGCGCGGAAGGGTTTCAAGAGTGAACGGAAAGTCGCTCTTGGATTTTTTCTTTTTCGGGTTGTCCAGATTCCGATGTTCCGCGATCAATTCGCTGCACGTTTCGATGCAGTTGTCACAGATGAAAGCACCCTCGGGGGAGGGAATGAGAAATTCTACCGACAGTTCGTCCCGTCCGCAAAAAGAGCAGTGGCGCAATCTGTTGTTCTGGTTTGCCATCAGGAGTTCAACCTTTCTTTACGGAATATTTCGGGGATGCCGTTCAGCGGCATCCCCCTGTTTTCAGTCGTTTCTGGAGGACACAACCTTGTCAATCAGTCCGTAGGCGCAAGCCTCCTGGGCGCTCATAAAGTTGTCTCTCTCAGTGTCTCTCTGAACTTCCTCGGCAGATTTTCCGGTATTTGCAGCGAGGATTTCATTGAGTTTGTCCTTGATCTTCAGGATGTTTTCGGCATGAATCTTGATGTCGGTGGCCTGACCCTGAAAACCGCCCAAAGGCTGGTGGATCATGATCTCGGAATTGGGCAGCGCGTAGCGCTTTCCTTTTGCCCCGGAAGAAAGCAGGAAAGCGCCCATGGAGGCGGCCATGCCGACACAGATGGTGGATACGTCGCATTTGACGTAGTTCATTGTGTCGTAAATGGCAAGCCCCGCGGTGACGGATCCTCCCGGGCTGTTGATGTAGAGGGAAATATCCTTGTCGGGATCCTGCGCTTCAAGAAACAGCAACTGCGCTACGACGAGGGATGCTGTCACATCGTTTACCTCGTCTGATAGGAAGATGATTCTATCGTTAAGAAGTCTGGAATAGATGTCATATGCCCGTTCACCGTGACCGGTTTGTTCGATAACTGTTGGAACCAATGCCATATTTGTTCTCCTTATCTGTAAAAAGAAGGGTAGTTTATAATCGCCGTCGGTTTTATGGATGCGTTTCGGGGGGGGAAGGTATCGACGACGCGAGCGGCCTTTTCTTCAGCGGCCGTTCTCTTCAGCGGACGCTGCCGGTGTACGGCCATGATCCGTGCGTTCACTCGGCGATTTTTTCCGCCTCGGGTTTCTCAGTGTCCTTTTCCGCTTCGGATTTGTCAGTCTTTTCCTCAGCCGTTTTTCTGGGAGTTCTGGGTTTCTTGACCGATGCTTTGACCAGATCCATGGCCTTTCTCGAAAGAAGATCGTTTTTCAGATCCTCCGGATCAACATAACTCTTTACCTGATCCACAGGCATGTTATAGGTTGTCGCAAGGGTCTCTAATTCCTTTGCTGTTTCTTCTTCTGTTACAGTCAACGCTTCCTTCTGGGCAATTTTTTCCAGGGCAAGTCTGATCTTCACCTGCTTTTCAGCTCTGGGTTTGAACTGCTCACGCAACCCTTCCAGTGTGGTGTTCATGTATTTCATATAGGTCTTCAGATCCAGACCGTTCTGCCGCAGACTCATGTCGTAGTCGCGGAGCATGTTCTCGGCCTCGGTGTTCACCATAACCTCAGGAAGTGTTACTTCCAATTTGTTTACCAGTTCGTCAATCAGTTTGTTTTCAAAGACTTTGTCCGCTTCCTCTTCCTTCTTCTTCTGAAGTTTTGCCTTCAAATCCGCTTTATATTCAGAGAGTGTGTCAAATTCGGAAACATCTTTTGCAAATTCATCGTCGAGCGCGGGCAACTCAGTATACTTTAACGAGTTGAGTTTGGTTTTGAAGACGGCCTCTTTTCCGGCAAGTTCTGCCGCGTGATATTCGGTGGGGAAGGTGACTTTGACGTCGAATTCGTCCCCCACGCTGTGGCCGCAGATCTGATCCTCAAAACCGGGAATGAAGGTGTTGGATCCGAGAACCAGATCATAGTTCTCTCCTTTTCCGCCTTCAAAGGCGACGCCGCTTTCAAATCCCTCATAGTCGATGTTTGCAGTATCGTGAATCTGTGCCGCACGGTCGGTGACATCAATCATCCTTCCCTGACGGGCTCTCACTGTTTCAAGTTCACTCTCCACATCCTTTTCTGTGACTTTCACCGATTCCTTTGCAAGTTGGATGCCCTTGTATCCGTCAATTTCAACTTCCGGTTTGGAGGTGACCTTCGCCACAACCAGTACGCCGTTTTCATCGATGGTCTCCACATCAATTTCAGGCTGCGCAACCGCTTTTACGCCTGATTCGGCAAGGGCGGCCGCGTATTCTGCGGGAAGGAGACTGTTGAGCGCGTCTTCGTAGAACACACCCTTTCCGTAAATTTTTTCGATCATGTGTCTGGGAGCTTTACCGGGACGGAAGCCCTGCACTGTAATTTTGCTTTTCTTTCTGTTGAAAACCTTATCGGTTTCCTTATCAAAGGTTTCTTTGTCAATGATGAACTTGAGTTCATAAGTGTTCACGTCGGTTTTGTTGGATTCTACAAATTTCATTTTTTCACTCCTCCGAAGAGAATCATTTTTTTCTCTTCTTTCTTCATGTCTCATGTACACACACCCAAACATTTTACAGATATTTTCGGGTTTTGTCAATCACTTTTTAAAAAAAAGAGCAATTTCTCGGTATTTTCATTGGCCGTCATCCAAAATCCCACGGACCCCGATTTTGGCGGACATTTTGATATGACTGTCGAACCGTTCGTTCTTCGGATATTCGACATTTCGATGGGCAGTCTGCCCACCGATTCGGCGCCGAGAACTTGCCTGCGGAAAAGAACTACCGTTGGGGATCCATTCGCCGGGTGACCCGGAAAGCCGAAAGGGCTCGTTTAGAATTTTTCCGACGGATCGGAGATGGGTAAAGGCTGGAATTGCAGATGGTCGGCGGCCACGACCGTAAAGCGAATTCCTGCATAGTCGAAGAATTTGGGGATGGAATACTGCCCGTGCATGTGTCCGTAGAAGCACCTTTTCACGTGATATTTTTCAAGAACGTCCAACAACTCCTGACAGACGAAATCCCCTAAGACCGGCGGGAAGTGCAGGAATGCCAACAGTTCCTCCGCTCTTAGCTCTGCGCCTGCCTCAAGGGAGCGTTCCAATCGCCCCGCTTCTCTCAGAACGATTTTGCGACGGTCGATTCCCGAAGGGTTTGCCGAATCTGAAAACCAGCCTCGACTTCCGCACACGGCGAGATTTCCCACAAGGTAGGCGTTGTTGTGAAGCAGCGAGAGCGTGTCAAAACCCGAGTCGTCAAAAAATTTTTGCGTTTTTGAGACGGTAGACCACCAGTAGTCGTGGTTTCCCTTGCCCAATATTTTTTTCCCAGGCAGATCGTTTAAAAACTTGAGATCCGGTTGGCATTCTTCAAAAGTCATTCCCCAGGAGATATCTCCGGGAATTACTACGGTATCTTCCTTTCCTACGGCTTTTTCCCAGAAATATTTTAGCCTCTCTGTGTGGTTTTTCCACCGTTCGCCGAAGATATCCATGGGTTTTTCGGTGCGGAGTGAGAGGTGCGTGTCTGAGAGTGCGAAGAGCGCCATAGGCACATCCTTTCCTTGCATAAACTGCATAAAAAGTGGACTTTCGGACAGAATAAAACCCGAAAGGAGGGAGAAAGATGAATCAGTTTTTGCCGCCCGAGGAGACGAATACCGAAGGCAAAAAGAAGTTAAAAGGTGTTTCATGCGACGTGAAAAATTGCGTGTACAACGATCAGAAGTGTCATTGCACTGCTGAAAAAATTGCAGTGGGGCCTACCTATGCCACATCCTGCACCGACACCGTTTGCGCAACGTTCCGTCAGAGAAGCATCTGAAAAAATCGGGAGGCGTTGTCAAAAAAGAGTTTCTTTTGGAGCGCCTCCCCAATCCCCCTTTGAGAGAGCGCCTCGGAAAAGTCTAAAAGCGATGAAAGATCCTTCAGTTCTGTTGGACCTTTGGAGATACCGTCAAGATCACAGCCAAGGCATACGCTATCCTCGCCGCCCAGCGTCAGGTAGTATTGGTAGTGGTCGATGAGGTCGTCGAAACGGCAGTCCCCATCGGTGTGAAAGTTTTTGTCCGTTCGACGTCCGATGTGCGAGGAGGCCATGGAGAGTCCCACGATTCCTTTTCTTCGGACAATCTCCCGAAAATGTTCATCCTTTAGGTTTCTTGTGTGTCCGAAAACCGTTCTGCTGTTGCTGTGGGTACAAATGACCGGCAGACTGCTTTCCAGAGCCTGATCGATCATGCGGTCGGAGGCGTGTGAAAGATCAACGACGATGCCAAGCGACGCACATTTTTCAAGCACTTCTTTTCCGAAATCGGTAAGCCCGACGTCAGTATCGTGGGCGCCGCCGATGCAGCATTCTCCGCCCCACACCAGAGTGAGTATTTTTATGCCGTCGCTATGCAGTTTATACAGTCTTTCAATTTTCCCGTCAAGCAGACTTCCGCCCTCCACAGAGAAGAGGGCGTTTTGGGGAAGGGAAAGGCTTTTTTTATATTCCATTGTGTCAAGGTAGTCAAGCCACTGCCTCTGGGGCGTGCGGCGATTGTTGCTCCAGATGGCAAAAATCTGCCTGTATTCCTCGAAAAGGGAGGCGTTGGAGGCATTGACCATCGTTATGCGGTTGTCAAAGGGCAATGTTCTTTCGTGCAGTTCATACAGTGTGTCGCAGTGCAGATCAAACAGTTTCATTTTTGAAAAGTTCTCCCAAAATTTTAAATTTCAGGTAAGGAGGTGCGGCGCCCGATCAAAGAATCTTTTTCAAAAAGGTTTTGCGGTGAATGGGACTGGGACCGAAGGTGCGCAGCCTTTCGATGTGAACCTTGGTGGGGTATCCCTTGTGCGCGGCAATGCCGTAAACCGGATACATCCTATCCAATTCTATGCAGAGACGGTCCCTTGTGACCTTGGCGAGAATGGAGGCGGCCGCAATAGAGCAGGAGAGTCCGTCTCCGCCCACCACGGTTTCGGTTTGCATCGGAAAATCCCTTGCGATGTTTCCGTCCACAAGTACCAGATCCGGTGTAGGGCGGAGCATCGAAACCGCTCTGCGCATGGCCAGTTGTGCGGCGTTCAGAATGTTCAGACGGTCGATCTCTTCAACCGACGCTTCGGCAATGCCATAGGAAAGCGCCTGCGCGCAGATCACCTCAAAAAGTTTTTCCCTCTTTTTTTCGGAAAGTTTTTTCGAATCATTCAACCCCTCAATGTACAGTTCTGTAGGAAGAATCACGGCGGCTGCTACCACGGGACCGCACAGCGGCCCTCTGCCCGCCTCGTCTGTGCCAGCCACTGTCAGAAATCCGGACGCGAGAAAATTTTTTTCAAGAGCGTAGGACGGTACGGCAGCGGCTTGTTTTCTTATATGAGGTTCAGACATCGGTAACCTCCCGTTGTTTTTTGGTCATCGCGGGTGTTTCTAAAGAAATCTGTCCGATTTTGGCTTCCCTGAATTCGTCGAGAATCATGCGATTGGCGCGATCGGTATCAATGGCGCCGCCCGGAAGGAGCATCCCTCTTTTTTTGCCGATTAGCGCGCAGATCTCCCTGCCTGAGAGGCCTTCAATCTGATCAATATTCAATTTATAGCGCGCGCAGAACTTGTTTGGTGCCAATTCTCGCAACTGTTCGCACAGTGACGAACTGACCTGTTCAAGATCCAGAATGTCGTCCTTGATCGCCCCTGTGGCGGCAAGGCACTGACCTACCTGCTGATCTTCGAATTTCGGCCATAGAACGCCCGGCATATCTAAAAGATCAATTCCTTTCATGGCGGAAACCCACTGTTCACGCAGAGTGACACCCGGCCGATCCTCTGCCTTGGCTTTGGCGGCGCCTGAGAGTTTATTGATCAGCGTGGATTTGCCCACGTTGGGGATGCCAACCACCATCGCTTTCAGCCGTCTGCCAGCCATACCTTTTTCTTCGTTTTTCTTGATTTTTTCCGCGAGGATGGACCGAATTTCCCCCTCAATGTGCTGAATGTTCGTTCCGGTCTTGCAGTCAACGAAGAGGGGATGTTGGCCCTGCGCTTTGTAGAAGGCGATCCACTGTTTGTTTACTTCTTTGTCGGCAAGAGAGGACTTATTGAAAATCGTCAGAATCGGTTTTTTTCCGCACAGGGAGAGAATCTCTGGGTTTTTGCTTGAAATGGGAATGCGGGCATCCAGAACCTCAATGACAATATCAACCAGCGGCAGGCGCTGGGCAATCAGCCGTCTGGTTTTGGCCATGTGACCAGGAAACCATTGAATAACCGTTGAGGGCATTGAAAAATCTTCCTTTCTCCGGGAATGTCTTTTGAAACCGTTTTATAAAATTCTTTTGAACTGCGGCGGCAAAGAAGGGATTAGAAGGGGCACGCAAGGAAAAATGCCTACTGAATTTTTCCGAACCTGTCGTAGGGGTAAATGCGCAGCAGGGCCCTTCCTACGATCCACCGCTCGTCGATGAATCCGATGCCGCGGCTGTCCAGAGAGTTGTTGCGGTTGTCGCCCATTACAAAAATCATTCCCTCAGGCACCGTCAGGGTATATTTTCCCTTCTCAAGTTCGGTTATGGTGCATCCCTCGACTTTTGTGAATAGCGAAATGTCAGAAAATCCGCGCATTGGCACGGTGGGTGTGCCGTTGCGCAGTTCCCCCACATAGTTTACGTAATCGGTTTGTTTGAATCCTTTTTCGAAAGTCTCTCCGTTGACATCCACCGACCAGTTGGGAAAATCAATGGTCAGAGTGTCTCCTCCCACCGCGATGATTCGTTTTATCAGTGGGTGTCCCATAGATTCTACGGCGGAATCATAAACAGTGGGTGTTTGAATTACGACAATATCCCCCCGCTTGGGTGTATAAAACAGGTTGGAAATGAGCAGCACATCCTTGCCTGTCATCTCATTTTCGGAGGCGAAGGATTCGTTTCTTCCCATAATGGTAGGATACATGGAGGAACCGTTTACCGGAGATTGCCGCACAAATACCGTAAGAAGGATTATGACCGAAGCAAGGGAAAGTGCGGTTAACTCCAGAAGATCGTAAAAAAAAGAAAAACTTCTCGAAGGTTTTTTGGGATCGTTTTTCTGAGAAGATTTCCGTTCGTTTTCGGCTTCACAGTTCGTCGGATGGTTTGATGTTTGTCCTGCGGAATTATCCGGGGGCATTTTCTGGTACGTAGCCGTGAAGTCCCCATCGCCATCGGATCCGGCTGTTTCGCCCAATTCTGAAGACTCTGAAGACCCTGAAGACTCCGAAGATTCTGAAAACTCTGAAAGTTCCGGCGCTTCTGGAGATTTCGGCGCTTCTGAAGATTCCGGCGATTCTAAAGGGTTTGCTGATTCAGAGGGATTCGAAGCGTTTTTTTGAGAGGGAACTCCCTCTAGTGGAGTTTCCGGAAACCCCTCCGGTCTTTTTTCGGATGTTTCTTTTATTTCTTTCGGATTCTCCGGGCTGGTTTTTCCGGCGTCTTTTGAAGGGTCGTTCATATTTCCATGCCTCCTGTTTTCCGTTGGATTTGTCGGCTCCAAAGGGCGTAACTCTTCCTTAATAGTATTCTTACTTACATTCATGGGCATTTTATCACAACCTAGGAAAAAGTACAATAGTTTTTTTGATGTTTTTACAGCAAATCGCTTTTCGGCAGAAGCGTCTTGTCGCCTGTGACGTTCCTACATGCCAAGCACAATAAAAAAATGGTCACGCTGCGAAGACCGCTCTTTCATCGCGGCACACAGTGAGAGCGTTGTCTACACAAAAAAACTGACGCGATGACCTACCGTCGCAAGGCACTTACAACCGGGCGGCGCACCGTGCGAAACTTTTTGGGAAAGGCGTAAGAGAGCAGTCGAGTGAACGGCGTTTTTGACTGTTTCAAAAAACGCCGGAGCAAAGTGAACTGATCCGACGTATATTTAAGACGCCGCCGCACAAATCGCAGCAGAGTCTTTGTAGTACCTCTGCGCACGTGTGTTTTATCAAATAGCACAAACCTTCCAGACGGTATGGCTGGAACAGTTGTCGTCGTTCGGTATGATTCGATGAAAAATCCAAAGTGCGTCTGTGCCGTCAGATTTGTGCGGCGGTGTCCTAAGAACTCAAATCGCTTTCGGGGCGCCTGATATAGGATTTCAAAACGTCTGCACTTTGAAAAAAGTTCGGATGCTTCCCAAGAGGGGCACGAATTGCATGCGGTTTAAAACAAGTCACGGCGTGCCTATATGGACGCCGCGATGTGAAAAAATGCGATAAAAAAGATATTTTTGCGGGTTTGATATGGATTTGAGCCCTTACAGTTTTCCTTCAATCGTTCGCGCAGCGACACCCTATGATCTTTTCACTATTCACTCTTACTTCTTACTTTCCAAAAATCGGAAGGAGACAAGCGAAGGAAATAGGGAATAGGGAAAAATGAATAGTGAAAAAGTAAAAATCGGCAAAACTGACGCTCTGCCGATTTTTGGCCTACCCGAAAGGATTCGAACCTTCGACCTTCAGAGTCGGAGTCTGACGCGCTATCCAACTGTGCCACGGGTAGATTTATAACCGAACGTCATTTTATCACAAAAAATCGATGTTGTAAAGAGGGAAACGCAAAAATATAAGATTTTATTGTAGTGTTACAATTGATATGAGACTGAAAGGAAAAAAGGTATAGAAAAAGTGATTGAGTTCTGATAGAATAGTTTT
>CANQNM010000034.1 GCA_947625265.1 uncultured Clostridia bacterium | reverse complement strand
TTCGCAGCTTAATTATACCATACCAAAGGTTGTTCTTCTCTCTTTTTTGGGTCATATCATTTTAACACATACAAAAATAAAAAAAATAAAAACATATTTTGTAGTGTTACAATTGATATGAGACTGAAAAGGAAAAAAGTATAGAAAAAATGATTGAGTATTGAATATCCTGTCTGCTCAATTATTTTTTGACTTTTCGGTCTTACATCGTTGGCAAAACTACAAGGTTACGAAATGAGAAACCGAAAAATGGAGAGAAGAAAGAGCAGAAGCAGGTTGACGACTGTGAATTCAAGAAGAAATCTGCCGGTGCATGCGTGCTCGGTTCTGGCATACAATTTTAAACCGATGAGACTTGCAAGGCTCGCGATGGGCGTGCCCAATCCTCCGATGTTGACGCCCAGAAGAAGCGCCTTGGCGTTGTCGGTGAAGTTTGAAAGGAGAAGCGCCGCCGGAACATTACTGATGACCTGACTTACCAATAAAGCTGTGAAGTATTCTTTTCCGGACAGAAACTTTTTGATTACGGCGCCCACTGCTTTTGTTCTTGAGAAATTCCCTGCGAAAACAAAAAAGCAAACAAAGGTCAGCAGAAGCATAAAATCTCCCTTTAGGAGCATTTTTCGGTCAAAAATCAAAACTGTCACCACTACCGTCAGCAACATAAGAGGCCACGGAAGAATTCTTATCACTGTCAGAAGACATATGCCGAAGAGAACAAGGTAGAGGAAGAGCGCCTTACGGTCAATTTTTGCGTTTTCCTTTGAGAATGTTTCAATAGGAACTTTCGGTAGGAAAAAGCAGCACCCCAAAAGAAGGAACAGGGAGAGTATCCAAACAGGGAAGGTGATTGTAAGAAACCGAAAAAAAGAGATATTGTAAAAAGAGTACAGGTAGAGATTCTGCGGGTTTCCCACAGGCGTAAGGGCGCTTCCCAGATTTGCCGCGACGGTTTGCAGAACTATAACGCGTATAAGATCTTTTTTTCTTCCCGCCATTCCCAGAACAGTCACTGCGAAGGGAACGAAGGTCAACAGCGCCACATCATTGGTGATAAGCATGGAACAGAAGAAAGAGAGACAGACGAGCAAGGTTCCAATTGTGCGAATATTTTTTGCGTGTACGCACAAAACGTCTGCGAGCACTGCGAAAACCTTTGCCTTTCTTAGGCCTGCGACAACAATCATCAGAGAATACAGCAGTGCCAACGTCCGGAAATCAATGTATTCTATATATTCCGCGTCCGGCGGCACGAAGAAGCAACTGACTGTCGCCACCGCAAGCGCAATGATCAGCACTGGTTCCTTCTTTATAAATGAGTAAATTTTTTTCATTTACGTTCGGTTTTCCTTCCTGGTCGGCGATTTTGAACTTTCATCTGAACGTTGACAGCGGACGGTTTGGCATTGAGAAATACACAAATATTTTTTTGCCGCAACGGCTCTTCGAATTCCGAAGAGCCGTTGCGGCAGATCTCTTTTGTGGTCATTTTTTAAAAAGAGGCGTCTGCTAATATGCGAATATACTGATATGTGGATACCGAGAAGAAATGCTCTATTTCAGCGGCCTTCCCCACGTTTTGCAGCGGTCTTGGGACTCTTTCTTTTTTTGGATGTGACGCAAACAATCACTGCAATCGCGGCGACGGCAACCGCAGCTGCAACCGCAACAATCACAAAGGGAACCCATGTGTTTGAATGTTCAGACTTCGGTTTTGCCGAGATTTCAAGCACAAGATCCTCCCCGATGTTCGCAAGAGTATACGTGCCATTTTCATCGGAAAGAAGTTCTTGGCCATTTATGAAAACCGATGTTTTTTCATATCCGTCATTTGCGGTTACTGTGAAACTGATCATTTGCCCGTCCTCAATATAGGAGGGTAAGTCCGCCGTGCAATCGGACAAATGAAGTTCAATATAAAATATCCTCCCGCACGCTGCGTGCAGTTCTTGCCCTGAATAGTTTTGGATTGTAACGCTGCCGGAGAAAGCGTCGTCAAATGCGATATTTTCCTCTCCGCAGTATAATTCCTTCAAAATGTATCCGTGGGTTGCGGTGTATGTGAAACTCAGATCCTCACCCTTTGGCACGGAGGACGGACCGTCAAAACTGATTGCCACACTGCCCGAATACTGAACCTGTGTATAGGCTCGCTGAGAAAACAGCCAGTCGGTGAGCTCTGCCTCGGCATATGCTGCGCTCCATGCGTTGTGGGCTGTAGAATCATACTCGGTGTAGGCCATTTTGCCGTAATCTTTTAATAGATCATAAGCGGTTCTGGAGCCGATGGAGGGGACGATTGTATCTCCAGAGTTGTGGAACGCCCAGATGGGAAATCCCTGCAAAACCGGCATGTATGAGGTGTCAATGCCCCCACAAACGGGGATTGCCGCCGCAAATTTATCGGGGTTTCTTGAGATAATATCCCAAGTACCGTATCCGCCCATGGAGATTCCCGACACATACAGGGAAGATTCGTCAACTGAATATTCTTTTATAACATTGTCTAGAAGTTCTTCAGCCGCCAGCATATAGGGGCTTACCTTAATTTTGGTATGATCATAGGTTCCAATGCCCCAGTCACTAAGCACCCACTGACTGTCGGTGGGACATTGGGGGGCAAGTATGAAACAGGGGTGGTTCTTTTTTTCTTCCTCTGTCAGCAATCTTTGTAAGATGGAACCGCCTGTCCCTACCTGCGCTCTGTTGTCGGTGCCGCGTTCTCCCGCTCCGTGAAAGAAAAGAACCAGCGGGTAACTCTTCTGGGGATCATATTTTTCAGGAACATACAGACGGTAGGGAAGTACGGCGCCATTTTTTGCTGTGTAACTTTCTGCCTTGCAGTTCTTGTTTTGTCTGAATTCATTGTATACAGAGTTTGGCGAAAGAAGAGTGACAGGGGTTTCATCTGCAAAAATAGACATGGGAACAGTTGCAAAGGGATAAATCAGAATTAGAGACAGTAAGATGGCACAAATTCGCTTCATAATGAGTTGTCCTTTCTGTAAGTCAGCCCGCAGCAAAAAGAATATCCGCAGAGAATGTCCTCCGCTTTTGGAAAGAGAGAAACTGTTTTAAGCACTTGCAGGAGTTCTTTCAAAAAGCAGAGAGAATTGTACTTTTGGTCAGAGCGGGAAATGCCATTTTGCCGACGCTGCAATTGTTTCATATATTTTAACTGCCGCGAGACGTTTTGTCAAGCGGCGAACGGTAAACGAATAAAAAATTCAGTTTCGATTTGTATATTTTTAGGGAAAATTTGTTCGAAACGGAGATAATTAAAAAAAGCAGTTGACAAAACGTGAAGAATATTATAAAATAAGCAAAACAAAATCTCTTCAGGAGGAGAATAAGGTATGAAAAAAACGCTTTCACTTTCGTTGGCATTCATCGTGATCTTTGCTTCTTTCTGTATCTTCCCGCTTGTGGGATCTGCCGCAAATGAGATTGTTCAGGACGGTTTGGTTCACTGGTACGATGGGGCAACCCATAGCGCTGACGGGAAAACCTGGACGGATAAAAAAGGATCCAAAGACATTACCGAATGCGTCGGCACCTTTGTAGACGATGCGTATGTTCTTGAACCCGGTGAGATGCAGAATCTGCCCATTGAACTTTATCAGGTTCTCGGCGGTGATGAATACACCCTCGAGTTGAATATGGGTGAATTCAAAGGTGAGGAAGGAATGACCTATGTTCCTTTCATGTGCAACAACAACGGCAGCACTGCTGAAAAATTTGCGCTGTACATCCAGACTTCCAACGGAAAGTTCTTTGTGAAGACTTCCGGTCTTGCTTCCAGCGCCCGCCCCAATTTTGAGAACGGTGTTGAGAAGTTGCAGAACGCGACGCTGGCTGTGACATACAAAAACGGCGGCAGCGTGAAGGTATACGTCAACGGCGAGTTGGTTGTCGAGGGTAATGCCCCCGCCTCTAACGGAAATACCGGCACTACCTTCATGATCGGCAACGACAACAACAAGAAGCGCGCAAGGTTTGAATACGAAGGCATGCGCTTTTACGACAAAGAGTTGACGGCTGAACAGGTGAAGAACAACGCCGACGTTGACAACCAGACGGTGGTGGAACCGCAGGCGGAAAAAATTAAAATCACCCCCTATAAGTACGGCGGAACATGGGAGAACTGGGTTAACAGTCCCAACAACCCCAACGGTGAGGGTCAGCAGCCGGGCGTTACTCAATTGCTTATGGAAATTTTTGATAATTCCGACCAAAAGATTGATATTGCCGACTCTTTGACTTGGAAACTCACCATTGCCGGCGGTGGAACTTCTAAAACCGTTACGCTCTCCCCTGCTACCAAGTATACGGGCGCTGATTATATCCTTTACAGATTTGAAACATGCATGGCTACCGGCGCAAATCAGTTTATTCCTGTGAATGGTACCGATTATACCGTGACGGTTCAGGTATACGACGGCGAAGTTCTGAAATATGAATCCGATCCCACCGAAGGGTTCACGTGCTCCATTGATCCGGTGGTTCCTGAAGGACCCAAAGGGGGAGAGAATACCGCCTTTATCGCGATTCTCTCGGTCATTGCACTGTTTGGTGCGGGTGTTGTAGTGACAAAAAAAATACTTGCAAAATAAATGACGCATAATGCTACGGGACTGCTGCCATGGTCGCGGCAGCCCCGTTGCCGTCTTTCTGCTTTGCCCATGATAACGGGTTTTGGCCTTACAAGTTTGAATTATGTATGAGCGACGGGTTCCCGGTTATCGCCGGGGAACTTTGTTTGACAAAGGAGTGAAATGGCATGAGAAATCTGTCAAAAATTTTATCTTTCATTCTGATTTTGTGTATGATTCTACCATGTGCCGTGTTTGTTTCCGGCGCGGATGAGTATGAAATCATCAAAGACGGTCTGGTATCCTGGTTTGATGGAACGAATAATACCAAAACGGGACACAATTCAGACGCGACGGTGTGGGAGGATCTTGCAGGTGACAATGACGTCACGGTTTTAAAGAACACAGAAAATTATTTTAACGAAACTGCCTACCATCTCAATTCCAACAAAAACACCTTCCCGAAGGATCTTCTGGATCTGATCAACGGCGAGGAGTTCACGGTAGAGTTGAAACTGGGCGAAATCAAATCGGTGGGCTCGTCCTTTGCGACATTCATCAACTGTTCCGGCAATGACAATTTCTCGCTCTTTACGCGTACGGCGGGTGATTTTCTGGAGTTCAAACATTCTTCCTCCACAAGTGACCGCCCGAAGGTAGCGGGAGGGAAAGATCTTGCCGAAAATTCCACGGTAACGGTTACAAGATCGCTGAAGAATAAAGTCTGCATCATGTATGTGGACGGCGTTGAAGTCGGCAGAGGACCTGTAAGCGCCACTGTGGGAGCGACGGGCGATTTGTTCTTCGGACACACAGGCAGCAAAGGACACGAGGCGGACTATGAGGCGATGCGTTTTTACAATCGGGCTCTGTCTGCCGATGAGGTTGCCAACAACGCGAAGGCGGACGGCAATTATGATTTTGATTACAGGCCGCCCAGAAAATATGCGGATGTTGCCCAGCCTGACACCAATATTGTCGGCGGCATTGCTTTTTCGGAGTACATCGATACAGTGGAAAAGTATAACGCACTCTTTACGCAGGAGGTAAGACCTGCGGTTGCGATTTTTTATGTCAACAACACACTTGCCCTTGTGGACCGTTCGGGTGCACCTCTTGGCGCAATGACGATTGCAGATCTAGATCAGGCAAACGATAATACCGTCATTCCTGCGTTCTACGTGAGGGACGAGGCAACAGTTTCGGTGCTTCTTGAGGCGTTGAGCGATGCGGAATTTGAGGATTTCTATGTGATGTCCGACAATGAGGCGGTTGTGAAGAAGGCAAGAACCGATATGCCCATTTGCAGAGGTATTATCGACTATTCCGAGAAATACGGAAACAAAAACGACCTAACCCATGAAGAGATTCTTGATATTCGGAAAAGCGTGATCTCCAACCTTTCGCACGTGGTGGTTCTTCCCCAGTCTGTTGCAAACAAAGAGGATATCGAGGCGTTGTGCAAACTGCAAGTGACTCCCTGGATCAAGGCGAACGATCAATTGACAAGCAAGAAGGATGCGTTGTATCTTGTACTTTCCTCGGCATACGGCGTGATTTCAGACAACACCGCGCTTTTGGTGGATGTGGCAACCAACACTCTGGTGACCAGCACCCTTGTAAGAACTCCTGTAAATATCGGTCACAGAGGCATTCCGTCTTTATCCGATCAGGCCCCTGAAAACACTCTGGAAAGCGCGATTCTCGCGTATGAAAAGGGTGCGAACGCCATTGAACTGGATATTTATCTTACAAGAGACAATGTTTTGGTGATCAATCACAACAGTACGACCACCGAAATGTACAACGAGGATACGGATAAGAAACTTTCTATTACCCTTGAATCTTCCACGATGGCCGATCTTAAGAAAATGTATTATGGAGGATATTACGAAAAGAACGAGGACGGTTCTTTCAAGACCGATGAAAACGGTCAAAAGATCATATACAAGGGATTCCGTCTGGCGACACTGGAGGACTATTTTAAAGAGTTCAAAGGTAAAGACGTTCAAATGATCATTGAGATCAAGAGCAATAAAGCTGCGATTGTCACGGAGATGAAGAAATTGATCGACAAATACGATATGTATGGTCAGTGCAACGTCATCACCTTTGAGCGCACCGGACAGTACGACTCTATGATTAAGAATTATCCGGAAATGAACGTTGGATTTTTGACTGACACCACCAATACCAATATTGCCGATCCGGCGGCGTCTATCAAAACCACTCTTGACAGCATCCAGAAACACAACACCACCTTCAATCCTTCAAGATCCGGATATGACGCCGATTTCGTGCGTGCCGCAACCTATAGAGGATTGACGGTATGGCCGTGGACCATCAACAATGAAAGCGAAATCTACCAGTACATTCTCTACGGACACGCCGGAATTACCGGCAACTATGCCAGCACTTTCGGCCCTCTTGCAAGAGAATTTACGGCGACGGCTCCGGAGTATACCAAACCCGGCAGTACATTGAAGGTTAACGCAAAAGTAATGACCTATGCACGTGTCGAATCGGAGGCTACAAGCGCGCAAGTAACCATTGTTGAGGGAGAGGAATTTGTGGAGTCGATAAACGGATTAGAAATCAAAGTGAAATCCGGTGTGGAAGGTGAAATTTCCTTTATTCTCAGTTACAATCAGAAGATGAGCAACGCTTACAACTATACGCTGTATACGCAGCCCATAACGGTTGCTGTCAGCGAAACAGTTCCGACTCCTACCCCCACGCCAGATCCAACGCCCTCCGGCGATACTCCTGCTGTTTCCGGTGACTCTTCCAATGTTTCCGGAAATGCGAAGCCCAATCCTACGAACAGCGACGAAACTTCTAAAACCGATGAAAGCAGTTCCTCTTTTTCAGTCCTCTCCATTGGCGCGATAATCGGAATTGTTATCGCGGCTGCTGCGGTCGTCGCAGTTGTGATCACGGTGGTAGTGATTGTCATTGTGAAGAAAAAGATGAAATCTTAACGTCCCAAACAGACGACCGTAGTTCGGTGAAACTCGGCGAAGGTTTTGTCTGCATCTGATCGGAGACGGTGGGCGCGTTCTGTTGAGAAAGCCATTCGGTGAAGATCAGTTTACAGCCCGATACTCGCTTTTGCAATTTTTAGTTTTGCATTTTGCGGCGTATCGGGCTGTATTTTTTCGTATTTTTATGGTTTATGTTTTAAAAACGGCATCCTTTTATGAAAAACCGAAGAAGCGGTTAATTCCGTTGAACATACCTCTCGCGTAGGCGGAGGGATCGTTCTCCATCAAATATGCTTCGGCTGGCGTAGTGATAAACCCAATTTCAATGAGTGTTGCAGGCATAGCGGTTTTCCGAAGCACATACAGGGTAGGGCGGGCAAAAACGCCTCTGGCAGGAAACCCGGTTTGTTCTGAAATCCCACGAATGATATCTTCCGCAAGCGGATAGGCCGGGCTTTGAAGGGAATAAACATATCCTTCGGAACCTGTAACGGTGGTGTTGGAGGATGCGTTTGCATGGATGCTGATAAACCAGTCTGCCCCCCAGGTGTTTGCGGCGTTGGTACGTGCAGCAAGGGAGGTAGCGTTGCTTGTACCTAAAATTTCATCGGGATTGTTTCTCGACAGACGCACTTCGTAATTTCCGGTGGATTCCAGGAGGTTTTTGAGTTGCCTGCCAACTTCATAGGTGACGTCCTGTTCATACAACCCATTACCTTCTGCCCCTGCGTTTACGCCTCTTGGATTATGCCCCTGATCTATAAAAATCTTTATTGCCATGGTTTCTCCTCTCCATCCGAAAAAACTAAAATTCTTTTATTATTTTATGCACCGGAGTATTTTTGGCTCTTGATTTTTTTCTTTTACAGTTGTAAAATGATGCATATGGGGAAGGAATTTGAATCTATGAATTTCAAAAACAGCAGACGGCTTCTCTCCTGCATGAGAAGAGCGGTGGAACAATATGAAATGATTTTAGAAGGCGACAAAATCGCGGTGGGATTGTCCGGAGGCAAGGACAGTACGGCGCTTCTTTGCATTCTGAAGGAGTTTCAGAGATTTTATCCCAAGCACTTTGAACTTTGCGCGATCACGGTGGACACCGGTTTTGAGGGAATGGATTTTGAACCCTTAAGGATCTTTTGTGAAGGTCTTCAAATTCCTTATACCGTCGTAAAATCCGACATTGCGAAAGTTGTTTTTGATGTTCGTAAAGAAAGTAATCCTTGTTCTCTCTGCGCAAGAATGCGAAGGGGATTGCTCCATGACACTGCAAAAATGATGGGATGCAATAAACTTGCCCTTGGACATCACAACGACGATGTGATTGTAACTTTCATGATGAACCTGTTTAACGAGGGGCGAATTGGATGTTTTTCACCCGTTACCTATCTGTCCGTTAAAAACCTGTATATGATCCGGCCTTTTATCTATGCCGACGAGGGTGATATCCGCTATTTTGTCAATCAAAATGAATTGCCTTTGGTGAAATCCTCTTGTCCGGAGGATAAACATACTGACAGGGAAAAATTTAAAAAAATGATTTTTGAAATGGACAGGGAGAACAGGGGATTGAAACACCGAATTTTCACGGCCATCGAAAAAAGCGAAATTGATGGTTTTAAAAAGTAAATTTTAAAGCAACCAAAAAAGCCGACGTTGTCAACCGATACGATGACAACGTCGGCTTAAGTTGGCTCTTGGAAGGTTGGATTATAATTTACAGATTATTGATCGTCTTTCACAGGCTGTCGCTGCCATCTTCCGGGATAACCCTTTCTACCGCCTGAATCGCACACTCAATCATGGAGTCATCCGGTTCCTTCGTTGAAATTCTTTGCATCCACAAACCCGGTGCAGAAAGAATCTTTACAATCAAGTTGTCGTGTTTTCCGGCATATTTGATGAATTCGTAACCCACTCCCACGGTGATTGGCAGGAGAGCGATTTTGCAAAGAGAGCGCAACAGATTGTTGATAATTTTTGTGCCAATGTGAAATTCGGGAATGAACGATCCGATCACAATTCCGAGAATAAGCATGACGATCATAAAAGAGGTTCCGCAGCGGGGATGGAATCTGCGCATCCTGCGTACATTTTCCACAGTCAGAGGAAGTCCTTTTTCGTAACAGAAGATAGTCTTGTGCTCTGCGCCATGGTACATGAACGTGCGTTTGATATCCTTCATGAAAGAGACCGCTACCATGTATAAAACGAAGATGACGATGCGGATGGATCCTTCAAATAAAGATCGGAGCAACATCTTTGGATATGCTGCCGAAATATTGTTCTCCAGCACACTTTCCAGTGTCCAAGAATAAATCTGTATCGGCAGATAAATGAAGAGCAGAATCGACAGCGCGACGCCTAGAACCGATCCGATCACCGCTGCACCGGTTAAAAGAAGATTTGTATTGCTTTTTTGAGTGTTTTTCCCGGTGGATTGTGCAGTGCCGTCTTTTTCCTCTTGCCGTGTCTTTTTTTCTGTTTTGCAAGTTTCGTTTGAAGAGGCGGTTGAAGATAGATCTTCCCCAACGGTTCTTTCGTCATTCGTAAAGGGAAGGTTTTCTGCTTGTGAGGGCTCTTCTATCATTCCGTTCTGATTTTCGGAGAAACAATCGCTCGCCTGTTGGGGCGGCAGGGATGAGGAGGAATCGGCACTGGGCGCTGTCTCACCGGTTGAATTCTGTTCCGGACAAAACTCTTTGACAGTTTCTTCCGCATTTGCGCCAGAGTGCGTAGAAGTTTCCTCCGGAAGGCAGGAAAGCGGGGGTAGACCCTCTTTCTTTCTTTTTTTGTTCAGTTTATTCAGTTTCTTTTCCTTTTCTTCCTCTTCTTCCAGTTCATTCAAGCCGGAAAGTTCGGCGGAGCGCATAAGACACTTATACCCGACTTTCATGGAAGAATACATTCCGTACATACCCCGAAACAGAGGAAGCGTCCAGATTTTCGCTGGCTTATGGGTAACGGTATCCCATTCTTCCAGAACAATTTCCCCCTTTAAATTGCGTACTGCCATTGCCGTACGCTTGGGACCGCGCATCATAATACCCTCGAGCAGCGCCTGTCCGCCGATGGAGGTTTTCTTTTCTTTTTTTATTTCATTTTGTTCCTGGCTCATGTCAGACCTCTTTCTGTACAGCGGTGGGAATATCCACTCTTAAATCTTATTGTACCTTATATGTGTGAACTGGATATGAACATGAAAGAAGTGGGAGATTCTTGACAAAAAATCAAAAAAGTATATAATATGCATCAGCGGGTTTCGTGCCGCGAAGAAAGCGTGAAGTTATGGCAATCCTGTGTGCCGCATCTACAGGCTTTGTGCCATATTCCATAAACTGAAAGAGAAGGAGAAAAGCGGCTAAAATGATGATACGCATGAAAAGAATAGACTTGCACACACATTCTCTCTTTTCTGATGGATCCATGACCCCAACCGAACTTTTTTGTCACGCGTCTGAGGTAGGATTGTCAGCCATTGCACTCACTGATCACGATACCGTTGACGGACTTCCGGAAGCCGAACGCGCGTCACAGGAATTTGGTGTGGAATTGGTTCCGGGCGTGGAATTCTCTACGGAAAGTGTGTCACAGATTCATGTGTTGGGGTATTTTATTGACCGGAACAACGGTGAACTACAGCGCGTCTTTGCAGATCAGCAGGAAGAGCGGAAACGCACGCATGCGCAGTATATGGAAAAACTGAATGGCTGCGGTTTTCATATGACTGAGGAGGAAGTACGTGCAGTGGCTCCGATAGGGGGAATTGGCAGAGCACATTATGCAAGGGTGATGATGGATAAGGGCTATGTATCCAGTGTGAAAGAGGCTTTTCAGAAATACCTGTCGGTGGGGGGACCTTGCTATGTAAAAAGAGAGGTGATTGCTCCTCAGAGAGCCATTGCGCTCATTCATGGCGCTGGTGGCGCAGCATTCTTTGCACATCCGCATCAGACCAAACTTTCGGACGATGAGATATTCAAGTTGATGAAGGATTTGAAGGAGGCGGGCCTTGACGGTGTAGAAGGATACTACAGTGAATATGATTCTGTCATGGGTGAAAAATTCAGGAGCATGGCAAAAAAATTGGATCTTCTTTTATCCGGTGGAAGCGATTACCATGCGCAAATGAAGCCCCACATAGAACTGGGCAGTGGAATCAACGGCAATCTGTCGGTGGATTATGCTCTCTTGGAGGCGATCAAGAAAAGATGTGCAGAATTGCGTCAGACAGGTTGTTAAAGAATCTGGGGTGAACTTTTTGGGAATGCGTCCAGAATATCTATGTGACGGTATTACACCGAACGCAAAAAGCTCCGCACGAAAGAGTATTTCGTGCGGAGTTGAATCGCATACGGCTTTGTCACTGTAACTGTCCTGAGAGATACAGGTATACGATCAGTCCAACGGCAGCGAGAAGAACTACGCCGGCGGCAATGGAGGCGACAATCAGGGTTTTTGTGCGCTCCTTCTGCTGTTCTTCTAACTGTTTGATTTCTTTCTGTAATTTTTCTTCCTCCGTCAGATCGTCCTCATCGTTCATATCATCGTCGGATTCATCATTTTCGGGAGCAGCATCGTCCAATGAATTGCCTGTCAGACTGTCCATGTCGGCGTCTGACGGGATATTCGACGAACCGTTCTGTTTTTCTAAAGATTCTTCGACATTGTTTCTATCTTCACCGGTAGAATTTCTTTTATTTTCTTCCGGTACATCTTCCTTTTCCATTTCGTCGATTTCTGGTTCTTCCAGATTCGTCTCGGAGATGTTGTCTGAATATTTTTCCATTTCCATGCGAGCCTTCAGTTCTTCAACAATCATGGAAATGGTATAGCCGGGTAAACTTTCTCCCTCTTCTTTCAAAATCTTTTGAAGATCATCATCGCTCATTCTCATGAGATCCATTTTGCTGTAACCGGGCATGTTGTTTTCCTCACCTTTCTACAAATTGGCTTCCCGTTCGGTAAAAAATTTGATATCTTGTGGGTTTTCGGCGTATACGAATCCATCAAATCCGTTTTTTTCCAGATTGTTCAGAAGTTTACCGACCTTTTTGGGCTTTTCAAAGAGTGAACAGTCATAGCGTTCTCTTAAAGCCTCCGCGGCGGAATAGCCCTCAAGGAAAACTCCTTCATAGATCACCGCCAATTTTTTTCTCATGCCGGAAGCCTTCACACCTTTTTCTTTCAGTATACTGAAAATTCGTTCGAAGCCGATGGAGAATCCCACGGCGGGAACTTTTTCGGATATAAATTTTCCGATCAGGTTATCGTACCGCCCTCCGCCGGCGATGGCGCCGGAGTACCCATTCGCCGAAATCTCAAACACGGTTCCTGTATAGTATCCCTGTCCGCGGATGAGCGTCAAGTCAAAACATACCTGATAGTCGCTTCCGGCGAGTTTCATAGAGGCGTCGAGAATCGTGGAAAGTCTCGAGGCGTCATCACATTCCGGAACGAACATTGCCGCCTTTTCAAGGGTCATCTGCCCATCAAAAAGTTTCAGCAAAGCCGATATAGCGCTTTGCGAATAATTCTTTTGTGTAAGTTCCTCTCTTACGCCCTCCTGGCCGATCTTGTCCAACTTATCTAAACTTATACAAACACTGTCAAAGTTTTCAGGCTCAAACTCGCATTTTTCAAGCACTGCCTTTAACAGTTTTCTGTCGTTGATCCTGACGGTGAACCCTTTAAATCCTACCTTTTGCAAAGCTTTTGCAGTGGTGGAAATCAGTTCGATCTCGCATTCACAACCTGCGTCTCCGAGAATATCGATATCACATTGTATAAATTCGCGAAGCCTGCCTTTCTGGGGGCGTTCAGCTCTGTATACCCTGTCTGTTTGAATGCATTTAAAAGGCGTGGGAAGAAATGCCCTGTTGTTGGCATAGTAGCGGCACAAGGGAAGCGTCAGATCGTAACGCAGACCAAGATCGGACAGTTCTTTTTCATTTCCCGACGCCAGAGCCTCTTCCAGTTTTTCCCCTCTTTTCATTACCTTGAAAATCAGGTTCAGGTTTTCACCGCCCTCGCTTTTATCTAGATTCTCAATGTCTTCAAGAATCGGGGTGGAGATCCGGTTATATCCGGCTGCTTTGTATACGTCAAGGATGCTGTTCTGCAGAAAATCCCTTAGCGCGACGTCCGCAGGGAGATAGTCATTGGTACCTTTGACCGGTGTGATTTTCATAAAGATATGCGCTTTCCTTTCTTTTTTGATTGATGAATCCTGTCAGATTCGGTCATCGTTCCTGTAAGGTTCTGAATGAGAAATGTACGTTATACTATATACAGAACACACAGACGGTTTTTAAACTTTCAATTCATTTTAAGACGTCTGTTTGTTTAACAGGTTAGAGAACTTAAACGTGTGAGATCTACGTTCTCTGTCAAGTTCAAATGATAGTGCCGCGTAAGTTTTATCGCGCTTTCAATCAGTTCTGCATTGTATACATTTTCCGGTTTGTGTGCATCGGAACCTAAAATCACTGTCGCATTGTTTTTTTCAAGAATTTTAAAGAATCTGTGAGACGGATAGTTTCTTCCTTCTGCCAGACCCAAAAGGTTGATCTCCAGTGGAAGATTCTGTTTCAGAATTCCTTTCACTAAGCGATCCAGTTCGCTTTCAAAAAACTCTTCGTCTCCTGTAAAATTGATGATATCCGGGTGTGCGACATAGGAAAAAAGTCCGGTTTCAGCACCCTGCAGCACATTGTCCACATATGCCTGAAGTCTTTTCGGATCACTGCTTTCCCTTGCGGAATACAGTTCTCCGGGAAATTCTCCCATGGCATAGTGTTGTCCCAAAAGAAGGTATTCCACGCCTTGACTGCAAATAAATTTCAGGGTGTCCTCAAAGAGCGTTGGATAGTATTCAATTTCCAGACCAATGCGGATTTCGATATCTTTTTTGTATTCTTCTCTGAGCGCACTGAGCGTCTGTACATAGCCTGCAAGTTCTTCCGGGTGCATACGAAACCCAGAATAGTGTCCGTCTTTAAAAATGTAGGGCGCATGATCGGAAAAACCGAGAACCTTTAATCCGGCGTCAATCGCTTTCTCAATATACTCCCTTTCTGTTCCTGAGGCATGGTGACAGCGGTATGTATGGGTGTGAAAATTTGCATTCATCTTCGTTGTATATCTTCTTTCAGTTTTTTTCGTGAATTTCTTTCGTTTCTTTTCTTCGAAACCTTTAAATGGAGGTTCCAGATGATCTGAAACAGCACTGACACGAGAACAATGCCAATGGAAATACCCATACAGGTATAGAGTGTGTCAAGACCTTTTGAAACAGCCATGTCATTGTCATGTTGGACAAGATAAGCCATGGTATAGTACAGTGCCCCTCCGGGAACCAACGGAATCATCGCGGGGATCAGGAAAACGGTGGTGGGCGTTTTGTTGATGCGTGCCATAACTTCCGCATAGCAGGTACAGGCGACTCCTCCGGAAATGCTGGCAAGCAGTACAGGGGAAAATCCGAGATCATCGGGAGATATCTGTCCTGCCGCCAAATAGCATGAACAACTGAGCATTCCGCCAAGAACGGCGTAGAACAATCGCTTGGGGGGCACGCTGAAAAGCAGTGAAAAACCGATTGTTCCGATTCCGGCAGTGAGAATCATCAGAAGAGGACGGGAAGAAATTCCCGAGGCGGAGGCGGAATCTCCTCCGAAGACAAGCAGGATACTTGTAAAGCCGGCGGCAATTGCACCTGCAACCAGTATGCATTGCAAGAATTTAACAGCGCCTGAAACCACTTCTCCACAGAGCAAATCTCTGACAGCGTTTCCCAACGCGAGCCCGGGAATCAGGAGCATGATCACTCCTATATTGATTTCAGCGCTATGCATGGGAAGCAATTGCCCTAAAAACCGGTAAATCATGGCGATAAGCAAACTGCCAATGGCGGAAACAATGGCAGTGTAGGCGATTTGATTCAAATATTTCGGGCGATTCATGTCCAGACCACAGATGAGCAAACCGACGAGCGCAGCAATCAAAGCGTCAAAAACGGTACCGCCGAAAAACATCGTAAAACCGAAAGCGCCGAGAAATCCTCCCACATATTTTAGCCACCGACACCGATTTCCGGATCTGTGCATGATGTCGAAAATTTCCTCTTTCACCTCGTCGGGGCAGGGTTTGTCCCTACAAATTGTTCGTGAAAGAGCGTTAAGTTTTTCGATTTTGAATAAGTCATTGACATTTCCGTATACTCTGCGTACCTGTGTGCAATCTTCGCCGTTGGGAAGCGCGATGGTTGCCACTACCAGGGAGGTGATGGCGAAGATTTCTACACGGTGCGCGCCATAGGCGCGGCAGATACGTTCAGCGGTATCTTCCACCCGGTGTGTTTCTGCTCCGCTTTCAAGCATTCCTTCGCAAATATCAAGAGCAATTGTCAGAATACTGTCCGGATCATATTCGGACTTTGACTCTGAAAAGAGCGCGGGGGTCGTTGGGAATTTTTCAGAAGAACCGTTCATATATCTATCGAACCATAACTTCCGTTTGAAGGAAGTTCTTTCTTGTATTTCAGCGTTATAACTTTAATAGTCAAAGGGAGTATTTTTCTTTGTTTTCAGCTGCTGTTTTATGTAACTGAAAGTTTTTAGCTCTCCTTCGTTTGCAAGCATTCTAAGAAGTTTCTCCAACTCTCTCGCGGTATCCGGATGCATTTGAGTTCTGCCGTTTCCTGTGAGAAAATAGTTGAGCGCACAGTCGTCTGTGTATTCTCTCCCCATATAAGTCTTGCTTGCTGCGACACGGTCGCAGAGCATTTCCGCTAAATATCTGTACGGCATTTTCACGTACGTATAGCGGTGTGTTACCGTGGAAATGTCATTCCAATATTCAAAATGGTGTTTGTTGCGCCCTTTGTGATGCATCCATGCTTCGGAAAAACCTTTCGCGTTTCGCTCTCCTTCGTTTGGCGAACGTTTTCCTGTGTAATACTTGCAGCCGGAAATAAACTCGGCAGGACTGAATTTGGAAAGATCGTGTACCAACCCCTGCAGAGGAATTCCGCATTTGACACAATGACACAGCACCAGATGTCGATGGTGCGTCACAGTTTTGAGATGTTTAAAAAACTTCACCGGAAGGCCATCCTTTCCTGTGTTTTCCAGGTTGCTCGGCATTATGGTCGTCTGGATACTGAAACACCGAAAAAAATTTTTGATTCACTCTTTTCATTCTTTTCTCAAAATGCAGAGATAGTCGCTGGGATTGCGTCCTCCGGAGTTTTGATTTACAGAAGTTCCGTCAAAATACATGAATACTGATCCACCCCCGTCAAGGTTGTATGCAACTTTTGCTCCCTCCTCGTACATGAAGTGGGAAAGTTCCGGAAAAGTCATGCCCTTGGAATAGAATTTGTCCCTGCCGTCCACAGCGACAAAGATGAAGTGACCGTCTTCAGCCTGTCCTATCGCAGTACGGGGATTAGAAACCGGAAATCCGACGGAAGAATCATACCGATTCCACATGCTGTAGTTTTCGGTGATGTGAAATTCGTCATCACTGTTTCGGGGACTTCCGTCATCATTGAGCAGTGAAGGACCGAAAGTGATTACATGCCATAAATTGCTGTTTTTTAAATATTCTTCGCTGTTGAAACTATCTCCGTTGAAAACTCTCATTATCCCATCTTTATCGATAGTACAGATATCTACGCCCGCGGTGGGTTTATTGCGCCAAAGTTTTCCGTTCCGTACATACAATCCCCACTGACGGCCACGCATGAAATCACTGTTGATAAGAAAGAGCGCATCGGTTTTTTCAAGAACATCTTCCGGCGTTCCCTTGGCGATGGAACCGCTTTCATCAGTAAGTACACAACCCACAAGTTGTGTGATTCTGTTGATATACACGTCCGCAACATAGGCAGTAATTTTATCCAGCAATTTTCCGAAGGTTATCTTCCGTATGAGAATCGCACAGTCATCCGCAACATAACAGGAAACTTCCTTTACCTCCCTGTTTGAGAGATAACTTTCCCCGTAATTTTTACATTCTTCCACCATTTTACGCAGTGTATCGGCGGCGTACGGCACAGGTGATATGTTTTCATTGAAACTTCCGCTGCCCATCTCTGAGGAGAGATTCGGCAAAACGTACGGTTCCGTTGTGGAAGTTTTTGTTTGAGTCTTGCTTGCGCATCCCGCAAAAGCCAACAGTATGGATACGGTAAGTCCTATGCAAAGAATTCGTTTGAACATCTGTGCATCTCCTTGCTATTCAGTCTCCTTCAATTACAACATGAAAGAAAATGAAAAATAAATTCCGACATTGCGGTATTCCGGTATGGGAATATATCGCACGGAGAAATAGTACCACTAAACGCCCGTTTTGTCAAGCATACTTGACGTTTGAAGAGAATTTTTACTGTAGTGTTACAATTGATATGAGACTGAAAGGAAAAAAGGTATAGAAAAAGTGGTTGAGTTCTGATAGAATAGTTTT
>CANQNM010000033.1 GCA_947625265.1 uncultured Clostridia bacterium | reverse complement strand
GTTAAATTTCCATTTTCATCTAACTTATACCATACTTCATGGTAGTCGAAAGTTCCTTTTTTCTCCTCCCGCTTTGAATAATACAGTGTTCCTCCCATGTTTCGCAAAAACATATACTCGTCGCCGCCGCCCTCTACGCTGTCCACCACAATTTTTTTGTTATTTTGCGGGTCGTACATACAGAGTTCGTATTTTGTGATCTTGTCCTCGGCGTTAGAGACTCTTCTCTTGGTAATGTAGTACAGCGTTTCTCCACAGAAGGCATAGAGCAGTGGAAAGATCCCCGCAAAGGGGCAGCCGTCTTCCCACTTATGGGTACAAAGCGGATCAGAACACACAGAGGTCTTCTTTTCCGGCTCACCGACAGGATACCGACAAAATGTTTCGGTATCGAAGGTATCATACTCATATATATATTTTTTTCCGTCAAAACAGGTTTGCTGATAAACTAATGCGGAGAATCCGTATTTTTGAACAGATTCCGCCTCGGTCATGCTGTAAAAGGGATCTTCTTCATCTTTGAAGGATTCCACACTTTCCGACGCTTCGCCCGACGGGGTGGTTTTGAAGGGGTCGACGCGTTTGCGGTGGCAGGAAGAAAAGGAGGGCAAGAGCATACACCCCAAAAGCAGAAGCGAAAGAATTTTTTTCACATTCCTGTTCAGATTCGGGTTTACGGTTTTCACGGTTCAGATTTCCTCCTTTTGTGAAAAATTTTATTGCGGCGCGTCCGCCCTCGTTTTGGCGCGGTACCTTCGTTTCGGCGCGCAGGCACGGCCGCCTTTGTAAGGGTTCGGCTGTCGCGGGGGTCCGCGACCCGGCACGAATACAACAAGCACCAGGTCGCGGTTCCCATTCATTCAGTACTTATTACTTACTTAAATTTTAAAAAACACCTTATGTTTCCCACGTCATGGTCCCGTAATACAAATGATAAGAAACTTCTTCATAGTTTGGCGTAATGACCAGGGCACCGCGCAGGACATACTCTCCTTCACCGTAGCCAAACCTTTCTGCTTGACATGTAACCTTGAAGTAATAGATATAGTCATCCTCAATATCCAAAATATTTCCTCTAATCAGTCGGGTAGCGCCTGATAATTCTTCAGTTTCGTCAAGTTTTGGTTTCGGTTTGATAAGTAACATCGTAGATTCCACTGCCCTGTATACTTTATCCTTTTCATTACTCCCAGTTAATAGTTGGGAATCTTCATAGGATGAAATTTCCCACAGTTGAAACGTAATGGCCGCCGTAATGCTGGATGCCGGCGGTACCATCTTAAGTTTGTAACTAAGTTGGGGCATCACTGTATCGACATTAAAGTATATGCTGTAATCACATATAGATTCAGAACCAAGCGTGGCGGATCTGCCCACACTGTAGTAATAGACCGTGCCATAATCCTCATAGGTCTTGCTGTTTACAGTATTGATGATCATGGCGCTGGAAGGTATTGACAAACATGTGACGCATACCGCCATTACAAGAGCCACCAAAGCGACATAGGTTTTTTTTGTCATTTTTTTCATAAGTTTATCCTCCTGAAATTGAATCAGATTTTGGGGTTCACGGGGAAAGGAAATGTCTGTGCGCTGAAAAACGGGCGTTTCAGGCGCAATAGGGCTTTTTCTCCCGAAGAAATCCCCCGGTTTCCCGGAAAAAGTCGCCCCTCTGAAAACAACCGTTCGCCGTCATACCGTCATAGGCACCACTCCCCTCTGAAAGATTCTGTACATCAACCGTTTATGCGATCGGACATACGCCAAAGATCTGTACGAAGCCCAAAATGGGAAAACAAATTTTAAACAAAAATGAGAATGTAAATCCAACACGTCCTTGATATGTATATTGTAGCATATTTTTCATGAAATTTCAACTGTAATTTACGACAAATTTATCTATTGATTCATATAATTTTCATGAGTCGGTTTTTACGGTATATTTTCTAATTCAAAGAAATTCAGGATCTAACAGGTTTTTGTGTGAAATGAAAAACCGGTACGAAATGAAAGCCCGGTAAAAAAGTTTTTGAAAAGGGTTTGGGGAAAACTTTTTTTCAAAAAGTTTTCCCCAAATCTAATCATCTAATCATCTATCCCGGCGCCCCTGAAACTCCCAAAAATTTTTTTGTGCGGAAGGGCGTGGGAAAATAAAAAACCGGTAAAGAGTTTTTGAAAAGGGTTTGGGGAAAACTTTTTTTCAAAAAGTTTTCCCCAAATAATATCTATCCCAAAAGGGGAAAAACCGCAGAAGTTTTTCCCCTATGCGTTTATTCAGTTCGCAGCGCAATCACCGGATCCTTTTTGGACGCAAGGCTTGCCGGGATCAAGCCCGAGAGAACCGTCAACCCCATGCTGATAAGAATCAGCAATACGGCAGCCTGCCACGGAAGCACGGCGTTTATGGTGTCAATGCCGGTAAGCAAATGGATGACGGGATTGATGACGAGGCAGAGCGCCAGCGTCACAGCGATACCCAGCACGCCCGAGAAAAATCCCTCAATCAGCGTTTCCGCATTGAACACGTTGCGTATATTTCCCTTGGAAGCGCCAAGGGAACGGAGAATGCCAATCTCCTTGATGCGTTCCAGCACCGAAATATAGGTGATAATGGCAATCATGATCGAGGAAACCACAAGAGAGATGGCCACAAAGGCAATCAGTACATAGGATATGGCGGTGATGACGGTATTGATCCCCGAAAGCAGCGCGCCCACAAAGTCGGTGATTTCCACCTGGTGCCCTTCGCCCAGTTCCCTGTCCGCGTAATCGTTGAACGCGCCTACAAAATCCCGAATGTCATCTTTCGAAGAGAAATCGGTGGCATACAGGTAGATTGCGCGCAGACGGCTATCGTCCTCATATCCCATTTTTGAAAAATTGTTGTCGAGAGAGTCCCGTTCATTTGCGGGTCTGTAGTGTTCCACCAGTTGGGAAAACTGCTGTTCGCTCACATTTTTCAGAGTTTGCGCCAGCGTTTCCTCGGTCACCGTCATGTTTTCTTTGAACTGTTGAAGGAGCGTTTGTCTTCCCTCTTGCCCAATGGCCTCCAAAAACTCCGGGATCTGATCCTTGCCATAAGCGGGCGGGGCATTCGAGAACATCGCGGCAATGTCGGAAAATTGCTTGTCGGACAGCATACCCAAAATGAGAACCAGATTTTCAGCATTCACGGGGACGCCGCCGGCTGTCAGCATGGCGATGAGTTCGGTTTTCTGCTGTTCAGAGAGCGACGCGACAAACTCCGCCGCCTGATCCTTCGTATAGGAGGGTTCCGACGGCACAAAGCCTTTTACAAGCGCGGCGAAAGTCTGATCATCCAACGCCTCCAGAAACTCGGGCAGTTGTTCCTCCGTCACCGTCGCCTGGAGCATGGTATTGACCATCGCAATCAGTTCCATCCGTTCCTGCGCCGTAAGAAGCGCCAAGAACTCCTCCGCATTCCCGGGAGTGTACTCCACCTCTTCAAAAGGCACACCGGTGAACACGCTGTAGTCCGCGGTTTGCTTTTGCTGCTGTGCAATTTCGGAAGCGTTGTTGTAGTCGATGATCTCCCTGGAAAGCGCCGCGGTATACGCCACGGGCGTGCTGATGGAGGAGGAGGTGGCGTTTTTGTTCTCACGAACCACACCGACGATTTTCAGTTCCCGTCCGTGCTCTTTCAAAAAACTTTCCTCGTCATAGTCGGGGTCCTCCCGCACATCCCGCCATATGGGATAGTCCTTCCCGTCCACGGTGTAGTGCCCTTCCCCCTTGTAAAAGTAGTCGGCGTTCATCACATAGAAGAACGTGTGCCCCACAAAATCCGAAATGCTGTAGGAAAAACCCTCCTCTATGCCGTTGTCATACTCTTTATCCGGGTTGAACAGGCTGGACATCACGTCCTCAATTTCAGCGGGATCCTTGAAGCCCAAGGCGTAAAGCGCCATGTTGCTGATGCGGTTCCTGTCGTTCACCACCAGAACCACCTCGTTGGCGTTTTCCGGCCAGCGGCTTTCCTCTCCCACCAAATCGTACTGTGCGCGAACCACGTCGTTGATCAACTCTCCGTCCAACCCCTCCAACATCTCGGAATAGAAGGCAAGAGAGGAATTTCCGCCCGAAAGCGCGGTCATGGAGGACATCATCATTTGAATCTCCTCCCCCATATAGTCAAATATGGTGGTGGGATTGGTGCGCATAAGTTTCCCGTCCGCCCCCGGCAGCCGGGTGTACACGTTGACGCTCAGATCGTAGACATAGGTCACGGCGTTGAGTTTTCCCGAAAGTTCCTCCCTGTGCTCCTCATAATACTTCTTAAAGGCGGGAAGATCGTTGATCTTCACCTTGGTCATGGCGTCAAGCATGCTGCCCATCGTATCGTCCGGGTAGATCCGATCCTCCTCAAATTCCTCCGAGGCACGGTCGCCCTGCACCTCCACCATGGCCGAAAGAATCGCCGAGGTATCGGAGGTCTGACGGTTGAGCGTCAAAGGATAGGCCGAAAGCGTATCCTCCTGCACCCGGTCGATGAACACCTGCACCCCGTTGGAAAGCGAAAGAATCAGCGCAATTCCAATGATCCCGATGGAACCGGCAAAACTTGTTAAAATTGTTCTCGTCTTCTTGGTCATCAGGTTTCTGGTGGAAAGAGAGAGGGCCGTAAAAAAAGACATGGACGCTTTCTTCTGCTTTTTGCGCTTTTTTTCGGTTTTCAAATTTTTTGGGGAGACAGAGTTTTCCTGAGCACTGTCGTATTCCGCCACCTCATAAGGATCGGTGTCGCCAACCACCACGCCGTCCCTGAGACTGATGATTCTTGAAGAATACTCCTTTGCAAGGTCGGGATTGTGCGTCACCATGATGATCAGCCGATCCTTGGAAATCGACTTCAAAATCTCCATGATCTGAACGCTGGTGGCTGTGTCCAAGGCCCCGGTCGGCTCGTCGGCCAAAAGAATTTCCGGATCGTTCACCAATGCCCGCGCGATGGCCACCCGCTGCATCTGTCCGCCGGACAACTGATTGGGCTTCTTGCTAAGTTGGTCGCCCAGTCCCACCTTGTTCAGCGCCTCGATGGATCTTTTCCTGCGTTCGGCCTTGGGCATGCCGGAGATGGTAGGCGCAATTTCAACATTCGCCAGAACATTCATATGCGGGATCAAATTGTAACTCTGGAAGACAAATCCGATGGAGTGGTTTCTGTAATTGTCCCAATCGCGGTCGCCATACCCCTTCGTCGATCTGCCGTCAATATACAGCGTTCCCTCGGTAGGGTGATCCAGTCCGCCGATCACATTGAGCAGCGTGGTCTTTCCGCACCCGGACGGGCCAAGGATCGAAACGAATTCACTTTTTCGAAACCGAATATCGACGCCTTTCAGCGCCTCTACCTTCATTCCGCCGCCCAGTTCATAGTTCTTCCTAATTCCCTGCAATCTTAGCATTCTCCCTATGCTCCTTCCTTTTCGCGCTTTTCGCCGCTTCGGGCCTTCGCCGCCGCGCGCGAAACGTATAAAACGCGTTCAAAATGCTAACCTTTCGTTACATATAGTTATGCACCGTATGCCTCAACAGTGTACCTGCAATGCATAAACTCAGTTTGAATTTTTGAAAACTGTCTGTAAATATTTATGAGATTTCTCTTGAATTCTCAAAATTCGGGCGGCCCTTTATTCCTTGCGCCCACCGTCCCAAAACCCTGCGCCGCATTGTTGAAACATCCAATTTATATAAATTTTATAAATGTTTTTTTCATATATTTTAGTTGAAAAAATTCGTACATCATGGTACGATGTGTTTTACAAGGGAATATTTAACTTCCAATTCATTTTAAATAAAATTTATTTTTCCGCTTTTGGGTTGTAACTGGGTTTATATACCTGTTATACGTGTTATACATGATATACGTGCGGTCGCAGTGCGTCTCATGCACGGGGCTTTATGAAGGAGGAATGCCTATGATTGTACGGCGGTAACAAAAACAGCGGTTTGACGGAAAGAAGCGGGGCTCGCTGTTCTTTGAGTGTATCTCCCGGGCGTCGGCCGCGCGGTCAACTGCATACGGTATTGAAAACGAAAAGGAGAAAAGTATGAAAAACAAAAAACGTGTTGGTTTTCTCAGTCTGTTTCTTTCACTTTTGACGGTTTTCTCCCTCCTGTCGGTATATCCTCCAATCAGTGCGCAGGAAATTGTTACATCCCAAACGTTCTCCTCGGACGGTTCCTCCCAAGAACCGTTCTTCCAAACGGCGCCCAATCCCGACTTTCAGGGGGATGCCGTCGAAATTCTCTGCGAGTTGGAAGACCGCAGGGAGGCAAATGTCAAGCATTTTCTTCTAAGCGACGGAACGATCCGGGCGGTGGTGTACAGTGAGAACGTTCACTGCAAAGACGCCGATGGCAATTGGCAGGAGATTGACAACACCCTGACACCCGCAAAGGATTCTGCGGCGCTGTATCAAACGGGTGACCTGCGTCTCTCTTTCGCAAAGTCGGCTGTGCCCAACGAAAAACTGTTTACATTGAAGGAAAACGGCTACTCCGTCTCCATGAGTTATCTGTCGGGCAGCAAAACTCCGGGGGGAACTGCAGTGGCGTCGGTAGGAACCGTCGAAAACAGCCCCGCAAAGAAGCAGCCCCTTCGCCTGAACTCCATCGAGACGCTTCCAAAATCTGCCTCTGGAAAAATCCGTTACGCCGGTTTTCCCGAAGGCGTGGAACTGGTCTATGAACTGCGGGGCAGCGAGATCAAAGAGAGCATCGTACTGAGCGCCCCCGGTCGCTCCGAATACGTCTATGCCTTCCAAATGGAAACGGAAGGGTTGACGGTGGTATTGAATAAAAATGGAACGGTCAGTCTCAATGACAGCGAATCGGGCGCCGAAAAGTACCGCATTCCCCTGCCGTATATGCTTGACGCGGCGGGAGAGCGCTCCAATGACGTATACTATTCGCTGATTCCCGCAGGAGAGAACCGCTGTCTGCTCACCGTCACCGCCGAGAGCCAGTGGATCAACAGCAGCGCGCGGGTTTTCCCCGTCACCATCGATCCCACCTTGACGGCGACTCCCCTCTGTGACACGTACATTGATTCCGCAGCGCCCGATACAAACTGCAGTACCTCCCTAGATCTGTGGATTGCACAGTCAAGGATCCCGTTTATCAAGGCAACGCTTCCTGCGCTGCCCTCCAATGCCAAGATCACTTCCGCCGATTTATGGGGATATTTCTTTTACTATGACAAAGTAACCGACGGCACGCTCACGGCGGGCGCCTATCAGGTTCTGGAGGATTGGAATGCTTCCACACTGACGTGGAATATCGCCAACCGGCACGCAAACCTGGGAATATCCACAGAACTACTCTCCTCCGCGGAGATGTCCGGGGCAATCGGCGCGTACAGGAACACGCCAAAATCTGTGCGATTTGACGTCACCGCGGCCGCCAGTGCGTGGTACGCAGGCAGTCCCAATTACGGAATCGCCATCAAGTATCTAAGCGGCACCAACGGTTCGGTCATTCTCCATTCCCTTGAATCGAACGCCGCTTATCACGCCTACTTTTCCATCACCTACAATGAACCGCACATTGAAAACGGCGTGTATCGAATCAAGAACGCGGCGAATAATATGTATTTGGATACCCGCGGCGGCGGAAGAACCGCAGGAACGGCGATCCAGCAGTGGGCGGCCGCAGATTCAAGCAGTGAATACAACCAACTGTACAAGATCACCTATCTGGGAACAAGGGGCGAAGGTCTGAATTATTACAGCATCCGACCCATGACCAACAACGAATTGGGGTTATCCGCACCGGACAACAGCAGCGGCAATGTAACCCTGGCGAAAATGTCCACAACTGAAAATATAAACTACCTTGACCATGCGCAGCGCTGGGTGATTTCACAGGTAGGGGACTACTACACCTTCCGCAACGGGTACTCATCCAACACCAATTATATGGTTGCCCCGGACACCAGCACAAGTGGGGCGCAGATCGTCACCTCGGCAAGTTCGACGCGGAACAAATGGATTTTAGAGAAATATGACAAGCCCATCAACTATGCGATTTTCATCAAATTTACTCCCGAAATGTTTGCCGGAACCACCTTTGATTTTGACGGCTGTATGGCCAGTTCGGTCGCCGGTCAAAACGGCCCGGTTACATGGGAAATCAAGGGTGAAGACGGCGTCGCATTCACTGCCAAAGGAAAAATCAACGAAACGACCGGAGTGTTCGACGCGTATGTTGCGGGCCGTATCCAGGTGCGTATGAAAAACCCCGGCCTGAACTCAGTTTTTTTTGGATTGGTTACCATCAAATCGTACGACGGGCGCTTCTTCATCGAAAACCCAAACCATGAGCAGTATGTGCAGGTGGACGACGACGATGCGCCGGAGTATAAAAACAACGGCGGCATTGCCGAGGTTCAGCCTTTCGACGGCACGGAGTGCCAGCAGTGGGTGTTCACCCGCATGGAAAACGAGTACTACAAGATCTGCTCCAAAGTCAGCGGGTATGCCATCACGGTTCCGGAAGGAAAGGAGTCCAAGGAGGAAGTGGACCTTGTGCTCAAGCCCTATACCGGAAGCGACAATCAGAAGTGGAAAATCACAAAAACCAGGAACGGTTCGTACAAGATCAAGGCCAAATCCTCCGAGAGCATCACCGATAGGGATCTGGTCATGGTGATCGAAACGCACGCATTCTACGACAAAGGCTGGAATATCCAGCAGAGGAAGTATATTGACAACGACAGTTACAAGGACGAGTGGGACTTGTACAATATATCGACAAGTCTGAAAATAAATGTTGATGTGGTTTATGATCAGGCATATTCCAAACGGTATTCAGATCCGGTTTCAAGAATCATAAAACAGATGCGCACGCTGCAGGAACTGTATCTGTCGAAATTTGGGTTATGGATAGAATACGCCACGCCCGCCAGTTTCATTTCGTTTACCGACGAATACTGTACCACTTCGCCAGATCAGGCATGCACACACGCCAACAATTCCGCGTGCCAAAATTCTGTTTTGTATACGGACGGAAGCATGGAACTGTATAATTATCACCACAATAACCTCTTTAATCTCATGCTGCACATTCCTCTTCCAGACACTTCCAAAGCCGTGAAACTTGCTTTTACCGGTCATGTTACATGCATAGTAGATGAGAATTTTGGTCATATATCTCAGCCGTATTACGGATTAACTTTTCCGGATTTTGGGCTTATGATGGTGATGAATTTCGACAGCGCCGTTGCGGAAACCAAAACCACCGTCCATGAATTCGGGCATTTATTTGACGCGCCGGACCATGATTCAGATGATATAACAAAATTCTTAAACGACAAATACCCTGACAAGTCTTTTAAGAACGACTGCATTTATGGGATGAACAAAGATACCGACAATGTGATGAAGAATCTTATCATTTGTGATGGATGCAAAAAAACCATCCTCGAAAACATTGAAGCCACCCTGAACAGTTGGAAATGATTTTCCGGGAACTGTACAACCATTCTGAATTGGAGGAATTTTTATGAAAAAAATATCCGTATTGCTTTTAGCGTTTCTCATGCTGCTGTCCTTCTCAGCCTGTTCTTCAAAGTCTTCGACTTCCAATACACCTCCGGATTACCAGTTGGGCGACGGTGTCGCGTTTCCTGCTCACCAGTTGGGCGACGGTGTCGCGTTTCCTGCGGGTGCGGGTGAAAGGAGAGATCCCGCAATTCACCTTCGATCATATTCTGAATACCTTGACTTTCTGTCGCAGCGCAATCTGCCAGATGAGTTTGTCTCCTATGACCAAATAAAAGAATTGGGGGAGTTCGAAGAGTTTGTTTTAGGAAACTATGACTGGTTCTACGGTAAATCCGAAGAAGAGTTGTTTGAAGTTTATAGGTACGAAGTAAAGGATGAAAACAACCAACGTCTTACCGTCTCCGTATACCACAACGGTGCTGATGAGAAACTTGAGGAAGTGGCTAAATTGTACGTCGAGTCGTATTTCAAGCGTAACAATATACCCTTTCGCGATACATTGGTTGTCCCCATAGAATCAGACGATGCAGATCTTAGAATGTGCAAAACGGTCGATAACGGAATCGACGACTCCCATGTCACAGTTTATACGAGACAGATCGGAAATCTGACTTATTATTACCATGCAAACGGTGAATTGGACGATATTGAATATAATAACGGCGGCACGCATATAAGACTGCGTTTGAGTTCGTCTTTAAACAACTACCCAACAAACGAAAAGCAGACAGAGATGAGTAAACTGCTCAACCGTTCCACCGCTGAAAAAGAAATACAGCGATTCACAATGAAAATCCAAGAACAGGATCGTTGACAAAACTTCTATCCGCCGCCCGGCGCTTTTTCGGGCGGCGGATACAGGCATTTCCAGACCGCCGCCCACCGCGACGCGTTGAGACAAAATCTTACATAAAAAATTGAATATACAAACAATATGTGCAAGCAAATGATGCTTTGTTTCTAAACACTCTTTAAAAATGGCTTGAGACTTGAGCAGAACAATACCTGAATTTGCAACCGTGAACGCCACAGGCAAAAAGCCTGCGGCGCTTTTTTGCACCCATTTGTTTTTAAGAGTCGCTATCATAGGACGGGAATGAAGGAAATGAAAAATGTATCAAACGGGGTGGGAAATTTCCTGTTTCTTTCCCCCACGGACGGCTTTAGGAGGCCGTTTTTATTCCTTTCCATGCATGCGCCCCTTGTGCGGGAGAAAAAATCTGAAATCGTACATTTTTTATCCATGTTATACAAGTTATACGGTTATGCAGTTATACGGTTATACGGCTATACGGCTATACAGTTATACAGTTATACGGTTATACGGTTATACATGAAACACGGGAGCGCTGCCTTCGGTTCGTTAGAAGGCTGCCCTTCCGCCGCGATTTTGTGGGCATGATGGATTGGACGATAAGTTTATATTAAAAAGCCGTCTCAGAGAAGCACGGCAGAACGAAAGTTATCGCAAAAGCAGTTTGCAGAGATGGTCGGTGTATCCCGCAATGCAATCAACACTATCCAAACAGGGCAATTTCACCCCACAGTCAAATTGGCATTGGCACTATGTCTGCATTGAATAAAAATTCTCCCGGTAAAGGCGGCCTGCACAGTGAACAGTCATCGGTAGGAGAGAAAAGTCACACCTAACTGCAATTTTTAAAAAAACCGCAAGCCCTTGAAAATAAAGGCTTGCGGCGGTGTTTGCTGGCGTCCGCGAGGTGACTCGAACACCCGACCTACCGCTTAGGAGGCGGTCGCTCTATCCAACTGAGCTACGCAGACGTATACCATATACGTATATAAATATAAAAATTATTCAATTTGCGGGTTTGTAGAACTTGGACGAACTGCCGCTTAGGGGCGAACGCTTATTCAACTGAACGATCGGGCCTATGGTACGCGCGCTATACAGGCGTACATACTGTGCAGGTACAAAAAGGCCGTTCGCCCAACGGCGTCAATAACACGGCAGACCGACGCCAAACGCAAATAACTCCAGCGGGTATTTTATCACAAAAGATCAAAACAATCAAGAGGCAAATAGAAATTTGGAAGAAAACTTTTATGCAAGGTTGGAGAACGGCCCAAAATCTTCCTCAAAAATGCCTTTCCGGGGAAAAATCCTCAAAGAACTCGCAGAAAGTTTCCTTTGGGTGGGGAATACCGCAAAAGTGCTAAAAGATGTTCCAGAGCGCCGGAATACCGCAAAAGCGCTAAAAGATGTTCCGACGGTAGGGGAAAGAAAGCCGCTCTTCCACTCATTCCTGTACCTGCGGCAAAAAAATACTAAAGGTACTGCCCTTTCCCTTTTCGCTTCGCGCGGTGACCCTGCAATTCAGCAGTTCACAGATGCGCTTGACCAGCGCCAGTCCCAGACCGTTTCCGGACGTCTTTCTCGAAGGATCGGCCTGGTAAAATTTATCGAAAATTTTGTCGATATCCTTACTGTCGATACCTTGCCCCTCATCGCGAACCGAAGCGACAATCTCCCCGTTTTCCCTCTTTAAGGTCACATACAGTGTCCCGCCCTCCTTTGAAAACTTGATGGCGTTGGACATCAGATTCAGCCAGACCTGCAGAAGCATATTTTCATCAGTGGTGTATGAAATCTCCTCCATGTCGATTTGAAGGTTCAGTTTCTTTTCCATCCACTGTTTCTCAAGCAAAAGAATAGCGTGACGCAGCTGCTCGTCCAGATAAAAGGTAGACTGCTCGGTCACGTATTGCTGATTTTCCAGTTTTGTCAGCAGCAGAATGTTGTTTGAAAGCGCCGAAAGCCTGTCTGATTCCTTGACAATTAAATCAATATACTCGTTTCTCTGTTCTTCCGTGAGGCTGTCGTCCAGTTGAAGTTGCTTGGCAAAGCCCCTGATAGAGACAATGGGCGTTTTGAATTCGTGGGAAAAATTGTTGATAAAATCTTTGCGAAACAACTCAGTGTGTCCCAATTCTTCTGTCATTTTGTTGAAATTGGAAAACATATCGGAAAATTCTCCGCGTCCGGGCGGAACGGTAACCCGTGCGCCAAAATCTCCCTGCGCCACTCTGAATGTAGCATCATTGAGCTGCCGGATGGGACGAAGAATGTACCTGGAGACCGGTACGGAAATCAATGCGGAGAAGAGAAGGCTGATTACCAGGCACAGAAGAGGCAGTATCAGAGGGGAACTGGTGACAAAAAGGAGTCTGACATCCAAAAGAAAAGAGAAAAGGAGAATCAGCGAAACGATCACTCCGGAAGTCAACTGAATTGCCATAATGGCGGCGGTGAGTTTCAATTGCAGACTTTTTTTCATAGCATCCCCCTACCTTTCTGAATTGTAAAAAACGCTTTCTCAGTCTTTACATTTTATGTGGTTCATTTCGAAACAATGGAAAAATGTGCTTCCTTTCGACAGGCGGTTATCACCGGAATACCGCCTTATATCCCAGCCCTCTGACCGTCACGATCTCAAAATCCTCATTTGTCCTGAACCGGTCGCGCAGACGGTTGATGTGAACGTCCACCGTCCGTTCGTCCGTCTCGCAATCCATATTCCAAATTTCATCCATCAGTTGGCGTCTGGTGAAAATTTGTCCCGGGTAAGATAGGAGTTTAAAAAGCAAGAGGAACTCCTTTTGGGGAAGTTCAAATCGCTTTCCTTTTTCCATGACGGTCATTCCGTCGTAGTCCAACACTGTCTGCCCCGCCGTGATCTTTTTCTCCGCCGCGATTTTCGAACGGCGCAAAAGAGCGGCGATGCGCAGAAGCATCTCCTCCTCGTCCACGGGTTTGGTCATGTAGTCGTCGGTGCCCGCGAGAAACCCTTCTTTTTTATCCTGTTGGGCCTGCTTGGCTGTAACCATAAGGATCGGCAGGGTACTTGCTCCCTCCCGCAGAATCTTTGTGAACTCATAACCGTCCATGCCGGGCATCATCACGTCCAACAATACCAGATCCACCTGCACTTTTTCCAGCATATCCAACCCTTCGTCGCCGTTGGACGCGGTATATACCGTGTAACCTGCTCTGCTGAGAACTGCCCGCATCAACCTGCGTTGGATAGGATCATCCTCCACAACCAGAATCCCAAACATTTTCCCAACCTCCCTTTTTGCGGCAATATTGCAGGTGAGCAATTCGCCGTAGTCGCGCCAGGACTTTTCTGCGTCTTTTGAACGGCAAAGCGCTTGCCGCCCAGTCAAATTATAAACGATATAAAATGAAAAATCAACCGTTTAACGGCAATTGTTCAATATGGTCATAAAAATCCTGAAAAACTGCCGTCGGAGCAGCCGATTTTGTCGCCGCGCCCCCGTGCCGCCGCGCCGTTATGCTTTGACAAAACACACGCCAAAAACCTTTTTCACTTTCCAAAGATTTCGGCGTGTGCTTTTCTAAAAACCTAAAAATATGAATTTTTCATGTCGCCGTCTATCGTTCCGGACTCAAGGCCGATCCCAGTGTCAAGGCCAGCTTCGGAATCAGGATCGGCTTGGAAGTCAAGACCGGCCTCGAAGTTAAGGTGGGCTTCGGAGTCAAGGTCAACTTCGGAGTTAGGGGCGGCTTCGAAGTTAGAGTCGGCTTCGGAATCAGGGTCGGCTTGGAAGTCAAGACCGGCTTCGGAGTTAGGGTCGGCTTTGAAGTCAAGATGGGCTTCGAAGTTAAGGCTGCGCCGCAGCAACCGTCTAAATGAGCGGACAAGAGAACTTCCCTTGGCGTCGGCGCTTCTTTGGATAAAAATTTCGAAAAATCGGAAGGCTGTGCGAATATCCGCGGACATGAGAGAGCGTCCGGCGGACACTCAGTTGCCTTCGCCGCCATTGCCGTTGTCCCCGCTGCCGTTGTCCCCGCTGCGGTCGCCGTTTTGATCTGAAGATCCGCCGTCTCCGTCGGATTCGTTTTCCTCAAAGGCTCCACCCTGGGAGTCGTCGTTCACATCGCGCATGCTGTTGCGGTAGTCCTCATCCTGCATCAACTCGGCCTCCCGCTTCTTGCGCTCCTCCTCATCCAGCCTTGCTTTTTCTTCGTTTTCCTGCTGGCTTCTGCGTCTGCGCTCTTCTGCCAAGGCGTAGATCTCCTCAAAAGAGGGGGAGTCGTTCTCCATTGCCGCCTTGAACTGCTCGTCGTCCATCTCCTCATAGCGAATTAGGAACTCTGCCACAAAGGTCAGTTTGTCGAAGTGCGCCTTTATGACGTCGGTCGCCAAACTGTGCGCCTCGTCGATGATCCTCTTGATTTCCATGTCGATCTTCGCTGCGGTTTCCTCGGAATAGGTTTTTTCAGCGCTGAAATCCCTCCCCAAGAACACTTCGTCGTTTCCGTGTTCCGACCCGTAAAGGATGGGGCCAAGAGAGCTCATTCCGTATCTGGTAACCATGTTTCTGGCAATGGCGGTGGCTCTTTGGATATCGTTGGACGCGCCTCCGGAAAAATCACCGTCAAGAGTCAGTTCTTCTGCAACCCTTCCGCCCAGAAGGGAAGCGATGCGCTCTTTCAGTTCGGTCTTGTAGACACTGTATTTATCGTCATCCGGGTGGGAAAGGGTATACCCCAATGCTCCTTTGCTGCTGGGAACGATGGAAATGCGCCGCACCGGATCCTGCGTCTCCAAATAGAAATCCAAAATGGCGTGACCCGCTTCATGGTAGGCGGTGTTCCTTCTTTCCTTTTCACTCATCTTCATGGATTTTTTGGAGGTGCCCACCATGACTTTCAGCACCGCCTCTTCCACGTCGTTCATTCCAATGAGACTCTTTCCTTTTCTTGCCGCCAACAGCGCCGCCTCATTTAAGACATTGGCAAGATCCGCGCCGGTGAATCCCGACGTCATCTGGGCAATCCTGTCCAGATCCACCGTTTTCTCCAGCGGTTTGTTGCGGGCGTGTACCCGCAGAATCTCCTCTCTTCCCTTTCTTGTGGGATAGTTGACCGTCACCTGCCGGTCAAAACGTCCCGGACGCAGCAACGCAGGATCGAGAATATCGGGACGGTTGGTGGCGGCCATCACGATGGTTCCGCTGTTTCCTCCGAAGCCGTCCATTTCTACCAGCAGTTGATTCAGCGTCTGTTCCCGCTCGTCATGTCCTCCGCCCAGGCCCGCGCCTCTGTGTCTGCCCACGGCGTCGATTTCATCAATGAATATGATGCTTGCCGGATTTTTTCTCGCGGTTTCAAACAGATCCCTGACTCTCGATGCGCCCACACCCACATACATCTCCACAAAATCGGATCCGGAGATCGAATAGAAGGGAACGCCCGCTTCTCCTGCCACAGCCTTTGCAAGCAGCGTCTTACCTGTCCCCGGAGGGCCTACCAACAGCACGCCGTGGGGAATCTTCGCACCCAGTTTGGTGAATTTCTGAGGATCCCGCAGAAATTCCACAATCTCGGTCAGTTCCTCCTTTTCCTCATCGCAACCCGCTACGTCTTTGAAGTAAACCTTGTTTTTCTCCTCGCTGCCCAACTTCGGTCTGGCTCTTCCAAACCCACGCGCGCCGTCCTTGCCGTCCGCCTGCTTTTTCGCAAAACGGAAAAGAAGGAAGAGCGCCACACCCAACACAATATAAGGAATGAAGGTAACCCATATGGGAATGCCCCCCTCCTGCTTTTTATAGTCGTAGGTGATCGCCTTATCCTGTATTGCCTTGATCGGATTTCCGTTCTCGTCCAACTTCCCTTCCTGCGCGTCCTTCACCGATTGGTTGATTTTTTCCACCAACGGCAAAATCTGCGTCTCATACACCACATCGCTGATGGCTGAGAAAACCCTTTTATTCTCCGCTTTGTCAACCACCGTCAGGGTATCTTTATACTGATCCCATGTGTAGGAAACAATCTCTCCGTTTTCAAACATTTGAATCAGTTCGCTTGTAGTCTTTGCCTTTTCCTGAATGCCGCTGATCACCAAAAGAATGACCACCACCATCGCGACGATGAAAAGCACATAAAACAGCATACTTCTCAGGTTTTTCTTCATAGCGTTCATTGCCCTGCCACTGCCAGACACGGGCTTCCTTTCTTGCATATCCCGGACGAGTCCGTACACCGACGGTATGTCCGTGGACGCGTTTTTTGATAAGGCATCCGTCCCTTTTATTTATATATAGTATTTCGAAAAGGGTCGCTCTTATGTCAACAATACCAAAAGGGCGATCATTGGTAAACCGATTTTTTAAGCACTCCCACATAGGGCAGTTCCCTGTATTTCTCGTTGTAGTCCAACCCATAGCCAACCACAAACTCATCGGGAATTGTGACGCCCACATAGTCCGGCTGAAAATCCACCTTCCTGCGCTCCGGTTTGTCAAGCAGGGTACAACTGCGCACTCTCGCCGCACCCCTGCCTCGCAAATAATTCACCAATTTGTACAGAGTGTTTCCACTGTCCACTATATCTTCCACAATCACAATGTCCAGAGTTTCCAAATGTTCCCTGTGGAGATCCAACGAAATTTTCAGTTCCCCCGAAGAGACCGTAGAGGCCCCATAGGAGGACACTTTCATAAAGTCAATCTCCATTGGCGTCCTGATTTTTTTCATCAGATCGCCCATAAAGACCACGCTTCCCTTTAGAATGCCCAAAAGCAGCAAATCTGATTCTTGCCCCTGCGCGTCACGGTCAATGGCTTCGGCAAGGCGAGTCACAATGTCGGCCAATTCTTTTTCACCAACCAAAATGTGGTCGATGTCCGCATTCAAATCACGACAGATCATTTTCCAATTCTCCGATCACAATGTATATTCTTCCGCTTTCCGACAGGGTAACCGACGCTTCCTTATGAAAGTTCTCCCGTATGGGATATCCCGGCACCCAAAGAACGCCTTCCTCGTCGCATACCACCGGATATATTTTGCGCAGTTCAGGATCCTTGCAGACCGCTGCCAATTTTGAAATCTGCCGCGTCATGCCCCCGAAAAAAATACGGTCACCCGCTCTTCTGGACCGCACGAACAAATCCTTTCCCATTGTAGCAGAGTTCAAAGCAACTTTCATAAACAAACTGTGAATTTTCTTGTTTTTTGACAAAAATTCATCAAACCTTCGCTCTTCCATCAGACAAGCGGTCCATCCCGTATCCCCAAGAGCCACGGGAGCAAAAGAAAGTTTCTCCTCATACCCCCTCTCACCGGCTCCTTCCCGGGAAAAGCGCAGCGTATCCGCACCTAAAACCGCTCTGATGTTTCCCGGCAGTGACAGAGCATTTCCGGTTCTTCCGTGCCGCACAAGTCTGCAAAGATCCTCGATATGAATTCTTCCCAACGCTCCCTTTCCCTGGGTTTCACGGCAACAGTCTTCATACTCCCGTATCAACCAACGCTTCAACAGAGGGTCGGCAAGTTCTCTCAGTTCCCGCACGTCCGCCCGCTTTCCCGGCAGGAGGGAGCATAAGAACTCCTCGTCTTCCCTTAATCCCGTGCTCAAATGCCCTGCCGCTTCCACAACCTTCGGGCAGAGATCCCGCAGCACCGGCACCACCTGCGCGCGGATCCGATTGCGCGCATACTCCTGCAGAAGGTTGCTGCTGTCGGTCACATATCCCGCGCCGTTCCTGACGCAGAACTGCTCCAACTCCCTTTTTTCAAAGGATAGCAAGGGTCGCACAATCCTCCCC
>CANQNM010000032.1 GCA_947625265.1 uncultured Clostridia bacterium | reverse complement strand
GCACAATATAGACAACATTCGGTCTAAGGATATCCGCATTGGCGACACGGTCAGGATTCGGAAAGCGGGAGATGTAATTCCGGAAGTGGTTGGATCGGTAAAAGATGAACGTCATTTTTCTCTTCCTGTCTACACCATGCCCACTGTGTGTCCCTCCTGTAACGAAGCGGTGATGCGTATTGAGGGCGAGGCAAAAACTGTCTGCACCAACGCTTCCTGTCCCGCACAAAGACAGAGAGTTATTGAACATTATGCTTCAAAGGACGCCATGAATATCGACGGAATGGGACCGGCGATGATCAAAACTCTGATAGACCATAAACTTATCATGTCGGTAGCGGATTTGTATGATCTAACCATTGAAGAGTTGATAAATCTCGAAAGAATGGGACAAAAATCAGCGGAAAATCTCATAAATGCAATTGAAGCCTCCAAACACGCGGGGCTCGCACGGCTCATTTACGCGCTTGGTATTCCCAATGTAGGAGAAAAGGCGGGGAAAATACTAGCAGAAGTTTATGGAGATATTGAAAACTTGTTTTCCGCATCTGCTGAAGATATTTTACAAATTCCTGACTTTGGAGAAATCACGGCAAAATGTGTGGAAAGTTTCTTTTCGCATTCTCAAACAAGGGTTCTTATTGACAGGCTGAAGCATGCAAATGTGGAAACCATAGCGATAAAAAAAGAGAAAAGCGAAATCTTCAGCGGAAAAACTTTTGTGCTTACAGGCACCTTGAGCACTTTAAAACGCTCAGAGGCTTCGGAAATTATCGAAAAACTTGGCGGAAAAACTTCCTCTTCGGTTTCAAAACTGACTTCCTATGTTTTGGCAGGGGAGGATTCCGGATCTAAACTTGTCAAGGCGCAAAATTTGAATATTCCCATTATTGATGAGGATACCTTTTTGCGCATGGCGAAACTGAAATGAGGAACATCCATGTTCGTAGATCGTGTAAAAATATATGCAAAAGCAGGTGACGGCGGAAACGGAAGCATTTCCTTCCGGCGTGAAAAATACGTTGCGCAGGGTGGACCGGACGGCGGCGACGGGGGAAACGGGGGCAGTGTCGTTTTGTATGTCGATTCAGGTTCCAACACGCTTTTGCAGTACAAATATAAGAGAAAGTTTATCGCCGAAAACGGCGCCAACGGAAAGGGAGACAAGTTCCATGGCGCCAACGGAAAGGATCTTCGCCTTCCTGTGCCCCCAGGAACAATTGTGAAGGATTTTAAAACCGGTCTGATTATCAAAGATCTGTCAGAATGCGAAGAATTTGTTCTCTGCAAAGGCGGCAAAGGTGGTTGGGGAAACCGACATTTTGCAACTGCTACACGGCAAATTCCACGGTTCGCAAAAAACGGAACAAAAGGTATCGAGCGTGAAGTGATTCTTGAATTGAAAATGCTGGCGGACGTCGGTTTGGTTGGACTTCCGAATGTTGGAAAATCTTCGATTCTCTCCGTGATCAGCGACGCAAGACCTAAGATTGCCAACTATCATTTTACGACGTTATCACCCAACCTTGGAGTTGTAAAAACCGGTGAAGGACGGGGGTTTGTAGTTGCGGATATCCCAGGATTGATTCAAGGCGCAGCCGGAGGAGCCGGTCTGGGGCACGATTTTCTGCGGCACGTAGATCGATGCAGACTGCTTATCCATGTGGTGGACGTTTCAATGAACGAGGGCAGAAATCCTGTAACGGATCTGCAAACCGTCAACAGAGAGTTGGCGGAATACAACGCAGAACTTTCTGCAAGGCCTCAAATTATTGCCGCCAATAAATCAGATTGTATAAACGAGGATCTTTTTGACAGAAAATCTTTCGAACAGTATGTTCAAAAACAAGGATGGACGCTGATTTATATCTCCGCCGTCACAGGCATGAACATTCCGCAGCTTGTGAATACCGTTGAGAAGGCTTTAAAAGAACTTCCTAAAATTACGGTATACGAGAGTGAAATGGATATCAATGCCCCGGAAATCTCTGATGATGACAAAAGAGAACTTACCGTTCGAATTGAAAACGGCGTGTACTTCGTAGAGGGCGAGTGGCTATACAATCTTATGGGAAGCATTAACTTTGACGACAGGGAATCACTGATGTACTTTCAACGCGTATTGCGCAATTCAGGCGTCATTAAAGCGCTGAAAGAAAAGGGATGCGGTGATGGAGACACGGTAAATATATATGATTTTGAGTTTAACTTTGTAGAATGAACGGGAAATATCATAAAAGCAGTTGAAAAGTTACTTTTCATATGCTATAATGAAAACATCTTAGATAGAGTTCTAAATTGGAGGTATACTGATGAAACAATTTTTAATCACGCTTTTAACATGGCTTTCCCAATATGCGATCCGGCTTTTGATCGCGGCGGTGATTCTCATTGTTGGATGGATTCTTGTAGGCAATCTTTCTAAGGCTGTTGCCAAATCCAAAAAACTTAAGGAACACGACCCGACCCTTTTGACCTTTATTCAAAGCGGTCTGAATATCTCGCTGAAAGTTCTGTTGGTGGTTGTCTGTGTATCTATTGTGGGTATACCCGGATCTTCCATAGCGGCACTTGTAGCTTCCGCCGGAGTTGCCATTGGTCTTGCAATGCAAGGAGGATTGTCCAATATTGCAGGAGGCATTATGCTTCTTGTTTTCAGACCTTTTGTGGTGGGCGATTATATTTCCTCCGCAGGGTTCGAGGGAACTGTGACAGGAATCAATATTTTTTATACCACGATTCTCACGGTAGACAACCGAAAAGTATTTCTTCCAAACGGTTCACTTTCCAATTCGGCATTGATAAATGTTACTGCCGAAGAAACGCGCCGCGTAGACTTCACTTATGCTGTAACCTTCGACTCGGATGTTGAAAAGGCGAAGAAAGTGTTGAAACTGGTTGCAAGTTCCGAAAGCAGAGTGCTGAAGGAACCCGCCTCCAAAACGGTTATTACCAACTATCAGGACGGTGCTTATGAAATTTGCCTACGTGTATGGTGTAAAACTTCCGATTATTGGGATGTATATTTTGCAATTCAGGATAAAGTTCAGCCGGCCTTTGATGCCAGCGGTATCAAATTGGCGCACCCGCACATCAACGTACACATGGACAAAGACGGACAGTGAATATCAGATTTCAGGGTTTTAATGTCTAAAATAGAGTAATTGGCCTTTCACACCGCGGCACGTACCGTTCATGTCACGAACGTCTCATATTGTAATCAATGCAAAGACTTGTATGCTTCGGATACACCATAGTATCTGCTGCGTGCAAGTCTTTCTTTTTGATGGCGTGGACGCTACTCCACTTTCGAAAATCACCCGATAGCCTGCGGGCGTTCCCTTTTGATATGCCCGACATGTGGGCATTTCGAATTTTTTTAAGATTTTCACCCGCGTTTGGAGAACCTTCTTCCGATTCAGGATACAAATCTGTATTCTTCGGTGCGTTCGTTTTTTCACTGCTTTATCCTTTTTTTCTTTCCGTTATCGTATGTCCCAAATCGTTTCCATGAACACCTACGTTTTACAGACCATCGTTACTGTATTTCGTTTTAAATATGGATGTAAAAAATCAGCAGACGCGGTTTCGGTCTGCTGATTTTGGAGATTAGTTTAACATTTTAATCATTGCAATACAAACACGGTGACGGCAATATAGGCGGCATACGCGGCCATCAAAAGCCCCCCCTGAATTTTTGAGGACTTTTGCCGTATAAGAGAGGGGAGAATAGCAATGAGGCATACAGCGAGGCAAACAGGAAAATCCAGAATCAAACTTGCTTTTGACACTGGAAGTTGCTTTCCCGAAACCAGTGAACAGACGGGAAGAATCAGGCAAATATCAATGACATTCGCACCGATGATATTGCCCACTGAAAGAGAGGATTCCTTTTTTATGATGGCTGTGACGGTAGTCACAAGTTCGGGAAGGGAAGTGCCTACGGCAACCAGCGTTACTGCGATAACGCGTTCGGGAACACCCAAAAACTCCGCGATTTTTTGTCCGTAGTCTACCATCAAACGGCTTCCCCCTACAATTCCTGCGGCGCCTAAAATGAAAAACAATGTGTTTAACGCAAATTTTTTCTTATCAATCGGTTGCTTTTCTTCTGCAAATTCTGGATTCTTCCTGGCACTGCGGACATTTTCAAACATTGAATAGCAAAATAGCAGAGCAAGTAAAATACCGCCCACAAAATGCAAACTTCCGCCTAAACACGAGAGAAGCAACAGTGCCACAGAAAAAATCAGAACAAGACTCTGTTTGATGTACTGCTTTCTTGGAAAGGAAACGCTCATTGTCAGCATGGTGATCGCCATGATGAGGGAGGTATTTGCGGTAACCGAACCGACAGCATTTCCCAAAGCCATATCATTTTGTCCACTGATTGATGCCATAACCGAAACAATCATCTCGGGCATGGTTGTCGCCAAACTTACAATCGTAGCTCCAACAATAAAGGGGGGAATGTGCATAGCCTTTGCAATCCACGAGGCAGCGTCCACAAAAAAGTCTCCGCCTTTGACAACCAGCGCCAAACCTATGGCGAATAGAAAACAGTACAGAAGCATGTCCATAAACAAGGTCCCTTTCGTTTGAAAAATCCGCCCGCAATATAGCACATAAACAGGGCTTCACTTTGGCGTGCAAAAACAATTTGCGGACATTTTCCGCCGCAGCGTCCGTTTTGTGACAGGATCCCCCATATTCTATCACATTTTATATGTTTGTCAAGTGTTTTTTGATCTGTGCGGCAGGATAGATTCATTGACGAACAGACAATTTTTCAGTTCTTAGGCTCCACAGAGTATTCGAGCAGATTTCCGGAAAAAACGCGACAATTCATGAGATGTTGCTTGAATTTCAGTATTCTAAGCGGCTTTTAGACAGAATCTGTGTATCGCAGTTTTCAAGAATCTCTTTGTTTGCCGCTATGATGTAGAAGAATACGCTGATTCCTTTTTCTTCAATATATTTTCCATAAATTCTTCCATACATTTCGGTTGCTTTCAGCGGTTCATCTACTGAAAAATTGGGAATACCGTACTGAAGGTATGAAGCGACAAATTCCTTTCGGTTGTGGGCGCATCCGTTAACGGTCATGGTGGTGTTTACCTTGTACCACCCTTCCGAACCGGCGTACTCCAAATCGCTCTCTTCATCCGTGAGTGTAAAATCAAAAACGGCATTTTTATAATTTAGTCCAAACTCACTTAGCACAAGTTCCTGATAGTCATATTTTGATACCGCAGCGACTTCGTCCGAACTCACTCCTGCGATGTTCCCTTCATCATCCTGAACAAAGCCATATTTTCTGTCATTGTCTGCTTTTACAAGGTAAGCGCCGTAAAAACTGCTGTAAAACGGACTTTGTGCGTCATACAGACTGCTGCATCCCTTGTTCATATCAAAATCGGGAAAATTATAAAGAATTGTTAGGGAACACTCCTCTCCAATCGCTCTACCAAAATTTTCGCCAGGCACAAAGGTCATTACAAAGGGAAACCAGTCTTTTTCTTTGGTAATATCCCCTCCGGGAATATCAATGGTGATATTTTCTGTTTTGGGAATTCCATCCTTTGCACAAATGGAACTGTAAACGCGCATCACCGCCATGCTGCCGTATTTGTTTGAGTAGGGTGAGATGATGAACAGTACCAAAATCACTGTTAGAACGGTCAAGGAAATCATAACTTTATCGGCGAATTTCATTTTTTTCATACAACGCTCCACACCCTTTTTATTTTCAACTTTCATGAATTTTCAAACATTTTAATTGTAGCACGCTTTCGAAAAAAATTCTGTTGATAATTGTAAATTTAACAGACAGAATACAAAATCCCTCGGTTTAGCGGTAACGGAATGTTCCCGCTTCACGGAGGGAGTTTTGTATTTCAGACGAAAATTTTCATTGCAGAGAAAGTCAGACAGTATGAATTTTTGCCTTTTTATCGGCGGTTCCTTCATCAAGATTCAATTTTGCCGCTTTTCTCTGTTCAAAAAATTTGGTTGCAACCTGCTCGAAGAGCGCATAGGAGAGAACATCCTCGTCCTGTTCCGCATAGGGAGCCACTTTTCTTCTCAAATCTTCCAACTCTGGCTTGAGAAGATCAGCGGGACGGCAGGTAATGGGTTTCTCCTCGCCCAGAATTTTTTTCTGGAACGCCGGGTCGATAGGAACGGCAGGCGTTCCATACTCACCTTTGATCAGGCTCTTAAACTCTTTGGTCACCGATTTATAACGTTCACCGTAAATGACATTCATTACGGCTTGTGTACCGACAATCTGAGAAGAGGGAGTGACAAGCGGCGGGTAACCGGCATCCGCGCGTACTCTCGGAACTTCCTCCAGACATTCATCCAGTTTGTCGGATTTACCCATTTGCTTGAGCTGCGAAATCAGGTTGGAAAGCATTCCACCGGGAACTTGATACAACAGGGCATTGACATTGACCTTCAAGACTTTTGGATCAAGCAAACCGGAGGCAAGATATTTCTCACGAAGTTTTGTAAAATGTTTGGAGACAACATCCAATTTTTTAAGATCCAATCCCGTATCATAGGGGGTATCTTGCAATGCCGCTACCAGAGGTTCCGTAGGCGGTTGAGAGGTGCCCATCGCCATAGGGGATATTGCGGTATCCACAATGTCGCAGCCCGCTTCAATCGCTTTCAGGGCGGTCATAGAGGCAAGACCAGCAGTATAGTGAGTGTGAAGTTCTACAGGCAGGGTGGGGAAGTTCTTTTTCAGGGCCTTCACCAGTTCTTCCGCTGCGTAAGGTTTCAGAAGTCCCGCCATATCCTTGATACAAATGGAATTCACGCCCATGTCCACCAAGCGCTTTGTATAATTCACATAATAGTCGGTGGTATAAACGGGTCCAGTGGTGTACGACATAGCAACCTGCACGTGTCCGCCCTCTTTGTTGGTTGCTTTGATCGCAGTTTCAAGGTTGCGCGCGTCATTGAGCGCGTCGAAAATTCTGATGATGTCGATACCGTTGGCCAGTGATTTCTGTACAAAATATTCTACAACATCATCGGAATAGTGACGGTACCCCAGAATATTTTGTCCTCTAAACAACATTTGCAGTTTGGTGTTCTTTACTTCTTTTCTGATTTTGCGCAATCTGTCCCAAGGGTCCTCATTTAAAAACCTCAGGCAGGCGTCAAAGGTAGCGCCGCCCCATGCTTCCAGAGAGTAATATCCTACTTCATCCATCGCTTTCAGAATGGGAAGCATCTCTTCTGTGGTCATTCTGGTGGCGATTAGCGACTGATGAGAGTCACGCAGGACAGTTTCGCAAATTTTTACCTTTGCCATATCCGTATTTCCTTTCTCTATCACTTAAATCACTTAAAGTTGGCAAGCAGATATCCCGCCGCCACAGCCGAACCGATAACACCGGCAACATTGGGCCCCATGGCGTGCATCAGCAGATAGTTTGCGGGATTCTCTTTCTGACCCTGAATCTGTGACACACGTGCTGCCATCGGAACTGCCGAAACACCGGCGGAACCGATGAGCGGATTGACCTTTCCCTTGGTAAGCCAACACATGATGTTTCCGCCGATAAGGCCTCCACAGGTGGAAATGGAGAAAGCAACCAAGCCCAAAACAATGATAAAGATGGTACTGAGGCTGAGGAAATTGGAAGCGGTTGCAGTCGCACCCACTGTGATGCCAAGGAAGATGGTGACAATGTTCATCATTTCATTCTGCGCAGTTTTGGAAATTCTGTCCGTAACTCCGCATGTGGTCAGCAGGTTGCCAAACATCAGGCATCCCACAAGAGGCCCGGCGTCGGGAACGATGAGAATCACAGTAACGAGTACAATAATGGGAAATAGGATTTTCTCAAGTTTCGAAACCGGACGAAGTGCGGTCATTTTGATTTGCCGATCCTTTTTTCTTGTAAGAAGTTTCATAAAGGGCGGCTGAATCATCGGAATAAGTGCCATGTAGGAGTATGCGGCAATAGCGATGGCGCCTAGCAGGTGAGGAGCAAGAATTTTTGTGACCAGAATTGCAGTCGGCCCGTCTGCACCACCGATGATGCCAATCGCTGCTGCTTCCGCCGCAGTGAATCCAAGAAAGAGCGCGCCGGCAAAAGCAACGAAAACGCCTAACTGTGAGGAAGCGCCAAGCAAAAGACTCTTTGGATTGGAAATCAAAGGTGCAAAATCTGTCATTGCACCAATGCCGATGAAGATGAGACACGGATAAATTCCCAATTTTACTCCAAGATATAAGAGGTCAAGAAGCCCGCCGAAATGCGATACATTCTGGAGATTCAATCCGTCGTCATTTACGGTCAAAGACTCTATAGACATGGTCAATTCCTTGTCTGAGAACTTTGCTCCTTTGTCGAGCATCGCGTCTTTATATTCGGAAAGAATTTCCGACAATTCTTTGACATCCACATCGGTGTAGTCAACAGAACCTTCCGCAAGCGCGCCGCCGGCAACTAGACTTTCATGCATCTGTGTAAGCACTTCGTTTAGATTGGTTACTTCTTTTTGATCGTTTACTGCAATCGTGATTTTTTGATCGGTCAGATATCCTTCATCAGTCATGACGTCGCGCACATTTTCAATGACGACAGCCTCATCCTCACTGATGAAAAGATTCATGTGGAACATTTCTGTTCCGGGGAGATTTCCCAGTAACATACCGATGGCGATAGGAAGAAGGAGCAGAGGCTCGAACTTTTTCGCAATGGCAAGATACACAAGCACTCCAGCGATGACAAACATCGCGAGAACTTTCAGCACATCAAGAAATGTGCCGATGGTTGCCAGACGGTAAATACCGGTAGACTCCAGAAACGTCTTCATCGTTTCAAGAATTTGTTGGAAGTCCATTTTGTATTTCCTTTCTGTGATTTAGGATACAATTCCGGTACAGGTTATTTCAGGGAAATCAGCAGATCGTCTGTATTTACGGAAGCGCCTTTTTGAACGTTTATCGAAGCAACGGTACCGCCTTGGGGTGCTTTGATCTCGTTTTCCATTTTCATTGCTTCAACAACCATCAGAGTGTCATCCTTCTTCACCGTCTGACCGACTGTGACATTGACTTTCAGAACAGTTCCTGGGAAAGGGGATTTCACAGCGACGGAACCGGCAACTGCAGGTGCGGCCTTGGGCGCGGTTTTGGGTGCTGCAGAAACCGCGGGCGCTGCAGCAGGAGCGACTACAGGGGTGACAACTTCATTGGGGGATACTTCTTCAACAACAACTTCGTATGTTGAACCGTTTACTGTTACACTGAATTTTCTCATAATTTTATCTCCTATTCTTTCTATTTTTTGTTCCATGCCGGCTTTGCAGAGGTTTTTCTGAATGAAACTACTCTAAAAGACCCTGCCGGCTGTTCGGTATACACGGCGATGGCAGCTGTAATCGCAACTACCAGTTCCTTGACGTTTTGATTTTCTTCCGCCTGTGCAGATTCCGTCGGAACAGGCGCGCTGTCTGCCGTATTTTCCGCAACTTTCACATCGGTTTTTGCCTTTTGATTCCTTCTTCTCGCTTCAAAAATCTTTCCGATCAGAGAAATGACAAGCATGATGATCAGCATCACAGCAAAAACGGTCAGCATACCCACGATCACGGTAGTCAACGCGAGCGAAACTTTATCTGTGAAACTTTGAACTTCGGCGGCCTTATTTACAATCTGTAAGAAACGCATTATATATCATCCTTTCGCTGGAATTACAGGGGAAGGTTACCGTGCTTTTTATAGGGTGCGGAGGTTGCCTTTCCCGACAGCATTTCGAGAGCGGCGGCCACCCTCATGCGCAGTTCGGAGGGGGCAATGACGTCGTCAATATCTCCGTTTCTTGCCGCATTCACAGGCATGCAGATCTGCTCCCATTCGTCCGTGGCGGTTTTTTTCTCCGCCATGGGGTCGGCAGCAGAATTGATTCTGTCGGAATAGATAAATTCCACCGCCGCTTCTGCAGGCATCACGGAAATTCTTGCAGAAGGCGTGGCGTACACCACATCCGCTCCAAGGGTTTTAGAACCAAGGATCGTGAAAACAGTACCGTACGCCTTGCCAGTTATCACGGTAATTTTTGCGGTGGTGGATGCGGCATAAGCACTTGAGAGTCTTGCAAGTTTCGCGGAGAACGGAGCCCTCTCACAGTCCGGACAGGAGGCAGTTCCAATGCAGTCCACAAAAGTCAGAACCGGGACGCTGAAAGAATCACAGAAACTTACGAATTTTGCCGCCTTCTCGGCGCCTTTTGCCGTCAAGCAGTTCGATGCGCCAATCACGCCAACGGTCATACCGCCCACAGTTGCTAGGAGAGTGGAGACGTCCTTGGCATAAAGCGCTGACAACTCTAGGGATGATCCGGCATCGACAGTCTCGGCAACGATCTCTGCGACGGTTCCTTCACCAACCGTCGCCCTGTTTACAGAATCACTGTTTTCGGTATAGACACTGCCCTCCACATTGTTGGAAGGAAGCAGGGAAATCAATTGCCTTGCATTCTGAAGCGCTTCTTCCACAGTTTTGACCACAATGGAAATCGCGCCGTTCTTGGCGGCCTCTTCGACGGTTCCCGCCGATTTTTCGCCCTTTGAAGCAAGCGCAAAGGGAGAATTGATATAAAATTTTCCCGTTTCGGATGCGCCAATGACAATATCCGCCATAGACGCAACCGTAGCCAAAGAACCTGAACAGGTCCCCGCCACAATTGCAATCTGAGGAATCACCCCCGAAGCGGCTGCCGACGCTCTCATGATTGCACCGTAACCGGAAAGAACCGAAACACCTTCAAGAACCTTGGCACCCGCTGAATCTAACACGCCAATCACCGGTGCGCCGGACTTCATCGCCGCCTCATAAACGGCAACGATTTTTTTGGAATGCGCTTCACTCATAGCGCCCTTCATACGAGAAAAATCCTGAACGTATGCAAAAACCAGTTTGCCGTCGATGGCCCCGTATCCGGTAACGACGCCTTCGAATTCGTTACCGGCATCATTGTCAAACTCGGTAGTTGCTTTTTTTATAAAACGACCGAGTTCCACAAATGTTCCGGTATCGAATAGTCTGTCGAGGCGTTGATACGCGGTACCGCCCGTCAACAGTTCTTCATACTGTTCAAGAGTGTTCTGCTTGACTGTATTCATAACAGTTTCTCCATTCCCGACAACAATTATTGTGTTTTAAAATGGCGGAAAGAGTAACGGCGGTTGTCGTCGCCGAAACCTTTTTGGTGAATATCGACACTTTTTAGCGAAGAAATTCACAAGGGTCCCACAAAACCCCATGATGCGTTTATTATACAATATAATTAAGAAAATATCAATGTGCAATGTGAAGATTGTTGTAAATTTTTTTCACTCTTTCTGGCAGTTTTGCACGAAAAATTATATACATTTGGCAGAAAACCTTCTTGGCGTAAACGGTTTTATCTTAGTACGCACATTCGCAACTCATACGCCCAGTAGAACATGGGACACTCAATCGTCACCGTCAACGGGAGACGTGTGACATGCACTAAGAGAACTGACAACGCTTTTATCAATGCTGAAAATATAATTCGAAATTGAAAACTCTCCGCAAGAATGCTCTCAGAGAATTGTTGCGAAGAGTTTTTCCATTTTTTTAGGACCTGTAGTCTTGGCGTTTTATAGTGACAGTAAAAATTTTAAGATCCACGGGGAAAGTTCTGTTTTTCTATAGCGCACCTGTACGCGCCCTCATAATCCTCCGTAGTTTTACAGTACCGCTCAAGATCGTCATACACCTTGTAAAGAAAAGGAGAAGGGAACAATTTTCCGCTGTTCACAATGGACCAAAGCAATTCTTTTGCTCGATCATAATTGTGAAGAGAGGCGGCAAGGCGGGCATTAAAGTGGCTTCTGTAGAATTCATTTTTAATTCGTACTGTGTTATAGATGGCGGTTGCTTTGTCCGCCTGGTCGCTTTCAATCAGTGCAATCAAAAAGTTATAAATCAAGAAATCGGAATATCCGTCTTTTGACGGCAGCACATCCATAATGGCAGAAGGAACAATAGGTTCGCCTGACCTGAAAATTGAAATCAGTTTTCTGTAAAAGGCAATGCGCTCAAAAAAATAGGAAGGATATCTGCATCGTACGCTCAATTGCTCAGAATGCGCAAGGTGTTCCATGGCCTTGTCAAAATCAAAGCGCTCAAAATCCGAAATTGCCAGATGATAGTGACATTCAGAGAGAATTGTGAACAATTCATCGCTTTCAACTTTTTCATAAGGTTCAGCGAGACGTATACAGGAGTCATACCGTCTTTCATCATAGAGACTTCTGATTCGCGGTAAGACGCGCTGGAGTTCATAGAACAGCAGATCGTGCACACCGTCGAAAAAATATCCAGGATCGATACCCAACTTACCGGACAAATATTCGATTGTCTGATAGGAGGGAAGCGCCGCGCCGCGTTCAATTTGGCTTAGCATATTGCGTGTAATAACATCTCCAGCCAATTCTTTTTGTGTAAGGCCGCGCCGTAAACGAAGAATTTTTAATTTTTGTCCAACATCTACGTTCATGAGTACTGTACCCGGATGTTAAAAATTGAATTTCCAAAGGAATCTATTCCTACAAATAATGGAAACCGTTCCAAAGTCAGTCTTTTTACTGATTCACACCCAAGTTCGTCATATGCAATCACCTCAAGATTGGAAACTGAGGCCGCTGCAAGCGCACCGACTCCCCCTAATGCGCAAAGATACAGAGCGTGGTTGCGCGCGATTGCCTTTGTAACTTCTACGCTTCGAGGTCCTTTGCCAATCGTTGCGACCAAGCCCATATCATAGAGTTTTGGAGCAAAGTAATCCATGCGGGAGGAGGTTGTGGGGCCGCAGGAGCCGATTATCATGCCGGGCTTCGCGGGAGTGGGACCGGTATAGTAAATTACCGAATGAGCAATGGGAAACGGAAGATCCAGCCCGTGTTCCAAAGCGTAAAAAATTTTTTTGTGCGCCGCATCACGTGCTGTATACACAATACCGCTGAGTAAAAGTTCATCTCCGGCTCGAAGGAGCGCGCCGTTATGTCCCAAATCCGAAACGTTTAATTCTTTAACCATCAAACCCACCCCAAATAAACACAGCAAAAAATTATAAGAAATTACGCAAACAGTCACTGAAGAAACAAATGCATATGGGAAACGCAATCACAGAAAATATAACACCCAAGGCATTATATCACGAAAATTAAAAAGATTCAAGAAAAATAATTTCGGACTGAACACCAAACCTTAGATAAGAGGGTCAAAATAAAAACATAATTTCGAGCAACTTAAACAAAAAATTCGGTGACGGTGGACTTCAAACGTAAAAAAGTATATCGTCGCTTAACCACGAAATCATTTGATTTTGAATACAAAAGCAAACCGGTATTGTACAAAATTAAACATAAAAAATTGATAACTATTCAGTGCAATTCATTTTGATTTTCCACAAGCATTGGATCCATGAAAAACGGCTTAAAATAAAGTTTTCCACACCTTTGTTCCACAGGGAAGCAACCGATTTTTTATCCCATTTTCAATATCACTAATTAAACAAAATGAAAATTTTGTTCAATTCAGGGAAGAACTTCCCGACAAGAATTTCAATATTCAGGCTGTAGGTGTGCGTATGGCGTTCAATGTTACGCCGTGCAGAACTAAACGAAACCAGATTCCCAAAAAAACATGACGTAATAGCGAGAAAAGTCTATCAAACAACTCAATCAAAAGATATTCACACAGATCATATCAAGTGGGTGAAAACTTGATTTATCGTCGTGTAGTAATCAAAAATCACATTAAAATAAAAAATGACAAGAGGTTCTGTTCTTTCATAACCCCTTGTCATTTTGGTTTTATCTTCTGCTCCTGTCTTTCGCCCGGCAGTTTGGCTTATCGGCGTCTGGGCATTGCAGATCCGTTTAAATTTTTTACATGCCTTCCCATCTACCGTTTACCCGTTATGTAACCACAGAACAAGCAGTCCAATCACTGCAGCGGCAGCAATAGTTGTTCTGAGAATGTTTCTTATGAAACATTGTAAAGACAGTATGTTTCTGCCTGCAACCAGTTTTTTATATCCCTCATTTCTCTGGATGTCAATTCTTTGAATATCTATTTCCAATATTGGCAATGTCTTGGTGATGTTTGCATTGATTTTTGATTTCTTTTTATCCATTCCATAGGCCACATCAAAAAATGGATACTTTCTCTCCAGATTGTATTTTGTTCCATTATTTCGATAATTCACTGGGGTGAAATACACTTTTTTCATGGGTTCACCTTTTTCAAACCAGAAAACATAGCAACTGCAGTGTACGACATGCCATCCAGTTAAACTCATTTGTTCCAGCCATTTGTCAAGGCGTGAATACATGAATCTTGGATAATATCTGAATTTTTTGATATATTGCCTGTTTCTTCTCTCATTAAAGGGTGCATAACTGAAAGTTGATGGCTGCTTTCTCATTTTTTCGATCGCCCCTTTCTATATCGCGCTGTCACGACAAGTATGATTTTTCAACGGCAATAAATATTCGTTCTATCACGGGTGCCGCATGTAATTTTCCTTTGGTTCTTCCCTATTTACAGCAGCAATGTTTTATGAAGAAGTGGAACAAATTACCAATTCTTCTTGATGGTACATCTGTTTTGCAGTCAAATTTTTATGAGTTTCGCTTTGTAAACTGCGCAATCGTGGGGCTCTAACTCCTGTTCGTACACATCGGTAAGCACCTCGGTTTTTTCTCCTGTCAACAGGTTTTCCAGTATCATACCGTAGCCGCTGTTTTCGGTAAGTCCGGCATTGAAAAGATAGAACGGAACGCTTCCCCTCTGCTGTCCGAAGTTGAAAAAGCCCACAGCATACTCGCCGTTTGACAGAAACCGCATAAAGGATTTTTTGCCAGGCAGCCATGGATGTGCCCCGACTTCAAAGGGAGGACGGCATTCCGGATCTCTATTTAAAGCGATTAGATTCTTGTTGGTAACTAGATCCAACACATCTCCGTCCAGTTTACGAATGTCACAGCCAAGCATCAGAGGGACACCAAAAAGACACCATAAAACAAACTGTGTTTTATACTCTGCAAAACTGCACCCGCCGTTGCCTACATTTCCTTCCCCATACATTCCAACGGTCAGCATGTCCATATCATTGAAGCACCCGGGAGCAGAAAAACAAAGATTGGACAGTTGGGATTCGGCAATATTTTTAAAAGATTCATAACTGTCCTCAATGTCCGGTGTGGAACGGTAGAGTTGACCTCCGGCGGAACGCGCCCATTTTTCAGGATGTTCATAGCCGCCCGTGCAAATTGAATACATCATCTCCCTGCCGGTGGCACGCAGTGCCATTCCCATTCGGCGATAGAGAATTCTTGAATCACAACTGGGTCTGAAGCAATAGTCATACTTCAGATAATCGCAACCGTACTCCGCAAAGGTTTGGGCATCCAGATATTCTTTTCCAAAAGATCCCGGGTATCTGGCACAGGTAAGCGCACCTGCGCAGGAATACATGCCAAATTTCAGTCCTTTGGAATGGATATAATCCCCCAATGCCTTCATTCCAGAGGGAAAACGAACTTTATCTGCAACAATTTTTCCGGTCTGAGGATCTCTTTTTTTCTCAGACCAACAATCATCAATGCAGAGATAAGAATAGCCGGCATCAAGCAACCCTTTGTTCACCATCGAATCTGCCAATTCTTTTACCGTATTTTCATCGATGTTCTGTCCGAAAGTGTTCCATGTATTAAAGCCCATCGGCGGAACTGATCCAAGCATTTGTATTTGTCACTCCTTTTTTGTTTATAATTTTTTGCCTACAGAACCTATGGAAAAGCATGCACGACCGTGTATGGATGTCAGTCGTTTTGCTCATTCATCTTTGGATACTCCTCAAGGATCAGTCCCGGGTTTTTTTCTTTTGCCCAGCGTACCGCCCAATCGCTTTGGAAAATCAGCAAATCGTTTCCGCGCAAATCCTGCACCCAAAGTGTTCCGTCAGCCAATCGAAGTTCGGAAATAGTTCCCGGGGAAGATTTTACCCAATAGATCACGGTGTGAGGAAGTTCCGTTTTGCGATATTTCACACCGTACTCGCTTTCCATGCGAAATTGCAAAACATCATATTGCAGTTGTCCAACCACGCCTACCACCAAGCGCTCATAACCTGCGCCGGGCATAATGAAAATCCGAATGGCTCCTTCCTGGGCGATTTGATTCATGCCCTTCATGAACTGTTTTCGTTTCATCGCGTCAATCTGTTCCACATATGCGAAATGTTCTGGGGAGAAGGTTGGAATATCCATAAAACGCACCTGCATTCCGGCGTCACACACTGTGTCTCCAATAGAAAAAACTCCCGGATCGAATACACCGATAATGTCTCCGGCATAGGCACACTCTATGATTTCACGTTCTTGCGCCATCATTTGCTGCGGTTGCGAGAGTCGTGCGATTTTACCGGTCTGCAAGTGCAGATATTCCTTGCTCCGCTCATATTTTCCGGAACAGATGCGCAGAAAAGCAATACGGTCTCTGTGAGCTTTGTTCATGTTTGCCTGAATTTTGAAGACAAATGCCGAGAAACGCTCGTCAAATGGGTCAACGACGCCAGTCGAAGTGTCATGAGCGAGAGGAGAACTGGTCATTTTCAAAAAGTATTCTAGAAAACTCTCCACACCGAAATTATTGAGTGCCGATCCGAAAAAAACCGGGGAAAGTTTTCCTGCCCACACTTTTTCCATATTCAACTCATAACTCGCTGCGTCAAGAAGTTCCACCTGCTCGCAAAGTTCCTTTGAAGCAAGATCTCCGATGAGTTCTTTCAGTTTTTCGCGGTTGGCAATATCGCATTCAATACCTTGCAACTTTTTTCTGCCCGCGTGAAATTCATCAAAAATCAACACCGATTTTCTTTCACGGTCATACACTCCTTTGAAACTTACGCCGCTGCCAATAGGCCAATTGACCGGATAGGTGCCGATTCCGAATTCCTTTTCCAGTTCATCCACCAAATCAAAAGGATCCCTGGAATCCCGGTCCATTTTATTGATAAAGGTGAAGATGGGAATTCCACGCATGGCGCAAACCTTAAACAGTTTTCTGGTTTGCGGTTCTATACCTTTTGCACCGTCGATAACCATCACTGCCGAATCCGCTGCCATCAGAGTACGGTAGGTATCTTCTGAGAAATCCTGATGTCCGGGGGTGTCTAAAATGTTGATATGGTATCCCTCATACTCAAATTGCAGCACAGAAGATGTCACCGAGATTCCTCTCTGCTTCTCCAGTTCCATCCAATCAGAGACGGCGTGATGATCGGAAGCCTTGCCCTTTACCGTACCGGCGGACTGTATGGCACCGCCGTAAAGCAAAAATTTTTCGGTCAATGTAGTTTTTCCCGCGTCCGGGTGAGAGATAATGGCAAAGGTACGCCTCCTGCCGATCTCTTCTTGAAGCGTGTTCATGAGTTCTGTCCTTCCGCTTTCTTTTCTTCTCACTTTGAATTTTCGCTGTGGATTATACCATAGTTTTCCCCGCATTGCAATAAAAACTTTCATCGAAATTCAATACTTCAAAATATCAAATTTCCCTTTTGTGTGTTCGCACATTTCAACAAACCCAATGTGCATCGGTAGGTTCAAAAATCCATGTAACGTTATATTGCGGCATAACAATGTTAGCAGCAAGATTCAAAAATAAACGATTGACAAAATAAAAAAACGCTGATATACTCAATTATAAGTTTGAAAAAGTCGATGTGCCTCATATGTTTCTTTCCTTTCGGCTTTTTCATTTTACTTTTGCGCCATGCAGTTAAGGTGGGAGATTTGATGAAAAAATTTTACGGAAAGTTCGAGGAAATAGGCATCCGGCAGATAAAACCCGAAGGGTGGCTTGCTGATTTTTTGGACAAACAGGCGACGGGCCTCACCGGAAATCTGGAAGTGGCGGGGTACCCTTTTGACAGAGTGGGATGGGACTGTTTTGACGTAGATACTACCAAATTCAACGACAATCCCGGGTGGTGGGCCTATGAACAAACTGGATATTGGCTGGACGGAATGGAGCGCTTGGCACAACTGACGGATAATCGGAAACTTAAAGCAAGAGCAGGAAAATCCTTTTCTTTTGTTCTTGAACACGCCGACGCGGACGGATATCTCGGACCCAAACTGCTCAAAAACTCCAACGGTTGGAACCGGTGGCCCCACGTAGTCTTTTTTAGAGCCATGATGGCAAGATATTCCTGCACAAAAGATAAAAAGATCGTGGAAGCTGTTCGCCGTCATTTTCTTGACGGAACGCAGAGGCACAACACTGGCAGGGACGTGATGAATGTGGAAATCATGCTCTGGGCATACATGAAAACCGGGGATCGAAGGCTTTTGGAAATGGCGGAAGAGGATTTTGCCCAATATAATTTGCAATGTCAGGACGACAACTGTGAAAAGGCGCAGTTGTCGGCAAAAAAAGCCTACGCACATGGTGTAACTTACAACGAATACTCCAAACTCGGGGCGATTTTATACATCTGCACGGGCAAAAAAAGTTATTTAAAACCGGCAATCAAGGCGTATAAAAAAATCGACCGCTATCAAATGCTTCCGGACGGATTACACTGCTCCAATGAATTTCTTCTAGACAACGATTACATGCAATCCCACGAAACCTGCGACGTTTCGGATTACACTTGGGCTATGGGGTACCTTCTTATGGCAACCGGCAAGGCGGAATAC
>CANQNM010000031.1 GCA_947625265.1 uncultured Clostridia bacterium | reverse complement strand
TCGGTCTCGGGACGGATTTCATTGCCGTTGATGTCCACAAGGAAATCTCCGCCCGTCTGGATGTCATAAATCTTTTGGCCGTCTCTTGTGACAAAACTCCGATAGGTTTTGGGAAGGGAAATATATGTCGCTTCGTAGTAGGGAATGCTCCCGTCGATGTAAATTGAACGCTCAATGGAGGATTTTTTGCTGATGCCTTCCTCGTAAACCGAGTAGTACCGGATTCTGATGCTGTAAAAGCCCTGCATGCCCTCGGGGATGATGATCTCCCATCCTACAGCGTCGTGGTCGGGCAGATACACGCCGCTTTTGTTGCCCGTCAGTTCGTCCGGGTAAGGGCAGTTACCGTCGTAAACGATCAGCGTGCGGCGGGTGATGTCGCTAAAGAACGACAGGTAGTTCTCAAGCAGCACCAGATCCGCTTCCTCTTCGGCACTCAGCGTCGCCGACGGATACTTCTCCTCGTCAGCTTCATGATACTTCTTCGGATCCTGAAGGAAGAGGGCGTATTCGGTGTAGTCGGCATTGCCCCCCAACTGAATACCGGAAATGTTGGGGTTGGCCGCACGGAAGCCGTCATAATCCGCAATAGAATCGATGAGATTCAGATTCGTGGAGTTGATTTTGGCTTGGGCGCTGAAAAATTTCTCAAGGTTTTTCCTGTTGCAGAGCACCTCGTGGATGTAGTTCTCATCGCACAGCGAAGAGGTATACTCCGTCCGGAGATCCTTCACGACATCCACCGGAATCGTACCGGCAGCGCCGTTGGGCATCCCCGCGTAACGCTGGCGATATTCCTCATACTTCACGGTGGAGAGAACGTCGGTCAGTCCGCCGATTTGTCTAAAGGAGCCGTCGCCCGTTGCCGCATCGTCGGCGCTGGACACAATGCTCATTCCACCGAACAGGGTAAGCATCGCGAGCGCACCGGCTAAAAGCCTGATTGCCTTGGTTTTGCGCATGGTTGTGAACCATTCCTTTCTTCGTGTTGGTGTCACCTCATTGTCCGCACGGACAAAAGGATACCGTCGGATCAACCCAAAAAGCCGCGAGCGACCTTGCGCAATGGAATGGTTCCGCCGACGGCGGCTTCTTTCAGGCGTTTCGGTCATCCGACAGCAGCGATATCGATCCTGCGGACATTTTCGAACTTCAAACGGGTGGGCGCTTCGGTGCGTTTGCGGCCCCATGGTCACGCATATACAGTCACGCTCTGCCTATCGTGCAAGCGCGAACCGACAAACCGACGCGGACCCCGCAAACCGATGCGGACCCCGCAAACCGATGCGGACCCGCCACGTTTGGATGAAGTATTCTACCATATATTATTTCAGTTGTCAAGGGACCAAAAAACGGTCGCAAAGGTATAAAAAACAACTTTGTGTTCACATTTTTTCAACAGATTCTGCTTTTACGCCTCCGAAAGTTAACACCGTTCCGTGCGTTTCTTTTTTGTTCAATCGTAAACATATCTATTTAGTAAATTATATTTACTATTTTGCACGGATTTTTTTATATTTTATCCGCTTTAATTTTGATTCAAAAAAATTAGTAAATATAATTTACATTTATTTGTATACGATCATATTTTTTATGTTTTTTTAAAATATTTTTTAAAACATAAATTTTGGTTATTTTGCACAAAATCCAGACCGAATTTTCTACATTCTGCACAAAAGCCTTTTCAACGCGTTTTTGGAAATCCGATATGCTTTCTGCGACAATTATACACTCTTCCCCACCCGTTTCCTTCGATTTTTCCCCTCTTCCGTCCTTTTCTTTCGGCGTTTTCCCTTTTGGTCCGCTTTCCCCTTACCGTGTTCTTTCTCTTATTTGCGATTTTTTGCCGCCCGGTTTTTCGCTTCTTTGGCTCCTCCTTTCTCGCTTTTTTGCCTCTTCGTTTTTTTGTCTATTTGTCATTTCGGAAATTCTGCAAAGCGGTTCCTTACATTCGGTAAGTGTGTCCGCTGCTCTGGTCCGCTTCCCTTCTCCTCTTTTCTCTTTCTTTTTCTGATTTTATGAAATTCCTATTGATTTTTTGGGCGAAACGGAGTATAATGGAAAAGAACAAATGTTCTTTTTAAGGAGGACCTTCATGAATACTCTGAAATACTATGAAAACTACCGGACTATCTCCAAAAAAATTGCCCTGATCCAGGGGCAGCTGCAATTTTTTTCGGGAGAGGCGGAACGGGAAGACCTGGCCAAAGAACTCGCGAAATGTCTAGCGGTACAGCGCGAAATTGAAGATAATTTGGAACACTATGTTCCCTACGCCCTGCCCTGCCGCAGTTATTTTAGGGCGCTTGAGGAGAGAGAATTTCTCTTTTACCGCTGCATCAAGGGGTTGACCATGATGCAGACTGCGGAACTAATGTGTGTGAGCAGAGACACCGCATATCGCATCCGTCGCCGTATCGCCTCGCACGAAGGGCATTTATCCTCTTTTTCAGGCGAAATTTTTTAAAAGGTCTTTTCCTTTTTCCCCATTTTTCCTTGACAAGCTGCCGACTTCCTGTTATACTGTTACACTGTTATACTGTTATACCGTTATGTTGTTATACTTGTCTATCGGTGTACCGCTTGCGCTTCACGAACTTTCTATGCCACTTTGTGAAATGCCGCCTCTGCATCCTTTGTATACCTGTGGGTATATCGGCCGCATACACTGCGGCAACGTGGGCAAGAGGATCCGGAAACCCAGGTTGTGCCCTTACAGCATACACATTCATACGCTTCTTTTCGATTCGGTCAACCGACGCGCCGACTCGACATTACAAGGAACAGTTTCTGACGTGATCAGAATTTCCCCAAAACGAAAGTTCCTTCAAACGCATCTACCGCAAGGTTATGTTTTGGGACTGTCATTCCACGCGGGAGACTTTTCCGTAAAATTGATATGTGAGGATTCCTTCCATGAATGAAAACAGTTTTTTTGCATTGGTTTTCAGGCAAAAATTTATAAAACGTTGGGGACTCATGCGCAATGTCCAGTCCGAGAGTCTCTCAGAGCATGCCTGTGAAACCGCCGTTCTGGCGCACGCATTGGCGGTCATCGGAAACACCTATTTCGGCGCCTGTCACAACGAGGCGCAAGCCGTGTTGCTGGCGCTTTACCATGATGTTCCCGAGGTATACACGGGCGACCTGCCCACTCCCGTGAAGTACTTCAACGACGCCTCCAAACAAAGTTATGACAAAGTGGAAAGGCATGCCATTTCCACGCTTTTGCAGAGAATCCCCCGGGAGATGCGTCCGGCCTATGAAAAACTTCTGGGAGAACCAGAAGGCCCCCGGAGTGGGGAAGCGCTCCTTGTAAAGGCCGCGGACAAACTCTCCGCTTACATCAAATGCGTAGAAGAGGAAAAGTGCGGAAACACCGAATTTGCCAGCGCAAAACACGCTACATGGCAGGCACTCGATCAGATGAACTGTCCGGAACTGAACTGGTTCATCCAGCACATCCTGCCCACCTTCTCAATGACCCTTGACGAACTGCAGTCCTGACTTCTCCTGGCGGAAGCCAATAAAAATCTTTCAAAAGAAATCTCCCCCAAAAACCGAGAAGCCTTGCGTCGCGTTCCCGGTTTACCACGACTACCAGTTAAGCTCTTTGGGGATTTCTAAGAATTTTTCTCTTTCATAAACAACCCGGTGAGAATTGAAGAAATTTCTCAATTCCCCAAATCGTGCTTTCCCGATGCCATTGACCGTTTCCGAAAAACGTCCAAAAGAAACCAAAGTGAAGACAAAGTCCTATGCGGGGCTTTGCCCCTCGCCCCATTTAAGGGACTTTTTCGGAAAAGTCCCCTGAAAACCTTCAAAAACTTTTGAAAAAAGAGGAAGATACTTTCTTCGCGTCTGAAAAGCGGGTTTGGCTGCAGGCTGAGAAACTCTTCCTTCTTCCTCAAAGAAGGAAACTCTGTCAAAGCAGGCCACACAAGTACAAAACGGTTTGAGAAACAAAAACGAAAGAACCGCGGGAGGATCTGAAAATATGCGCCGAACCCCTTTTTTCCGGCATCTTCTTTTGGAATGCCTTTTGGAGAACGCCCCGCTGCTGGCGGCGTCGATTCTGATGACGTTGTTGGGTTTTCGCTTCGGCAAAACCTGCACATATATCGGCATCAGTCTTGTTCTCGCCTTTTTTCTCGGCTGTGCCTTTCAACTGATTTTAAAGAAAGTTTTCTCCTCCCGTTTTTCAGACGTCAACGAAGAGCACCAAACGCAGGAAACAAAAAGCCAGACGCCGAAAGAGCATGAGAATCAGCGAATAAAAGAATCGGGAAACGATGGGGAAACAGAAGAAAAGAATGAAAACAAACATGACCGCCCCAACTGTCAGGATAGCGCGGACAGTCAGGACGGTATAAACAGTTAAGACTGCGTAAGCAATCGGTGCAGCGTGAACGGGTGGAACAGTGTGAACGGTTCGAGCCGTTCTTTCTGATAAAACCGCCTCTGAACAGCACAATGAAAAAACAGGACAAAAAACTCAAAGCAACGCCCCGGTTCCGAAAGCGACCACATGCCGTAAGAACCCGCGGTGTTGCCTTTAAAATTTCAAATTTCCCTCAAAATCTTTAAAAGATTTTTCAAATCGAATTTCTCCTCTTCTCTTTACTCTACTCTACGCTGCGCTCCAATGGATTGATCGCCCCTTGCCCAACGGCACAATTCTAAATGAAAGATTTTTTGCCGCATCGGAATGCCGACAGCCATGTCGCGTAAGACTTTCGGCGGTACGGCCTGCCGTCACGCCGCCGATTTCATGAACCCTACGGTGTAAACCGTACACCGGGCGTTTTCGCCGAGCGTTTTTACCGGGCGTTTTCGCCGAGCGTTTTCACCGGGCGTTTTCGCCGTATCCCACGGCGGCATCGAACATTTTACGCGGGAAGATACTCCGCAAAATATTTTTCGAGCCATTCATGTCTTTCTTCCATCCACGAGAGCAAATATTCAACCTGCCCCCCATATGTCCGGATGCGCGCCACCTTGGTCGGTTCAAACAACTGCCTTTTGCCCATAACCTTCCACCGATCATAGTTTCGGTCCGCCTCTCCGCTCATGGAAAATCCGACTTCGGCAACCTCTGTAAAAAGTTCGTTAAACTGCTGTGAAAGTTGATCAAACCTCTGAGCAACCAGTTCCATAAACCACCGTTCCCCGGTCAGCGCTGTAAACCAGCGGTTCAATTTTGCCGCGACAAGGCCCGAGGTTCCTTTATAGTTCAGTTTGGGTGAGTCCTTCTCACTGAGCCGATCTTCTCCGCTGTCATTGCCCAATGCCAGATCAAAGTCCCATGGGAAACCGAATGTCAGTTTTCCGCCCGGCCTTTTATAGAGAAAGAAACTGGAAAATCCCACGTCCCGATCCTTGGTGAACTCCTCTAAAATGTACATGTCCACGGCAGAATCCACATTTACCAATTCCTCTATGGCCTCTCGGCGACCCGAACAGATGGCGTCGTCCGCACGCTCCATCCATTCCCTGATAAAAGCGTTCTGCGCCTCCCCTGTGATATTGCTCTTCACGGCAAAGGGCACTGCCCAATCGTTCACATAAAAGTACTCGTAACGGTGCTCGCTGTCCGAAATCGCCCTGCGATCCAATTCCAAAAGATAGCCGATATCGGTATTTTCTCCCTCATCGTCGATATCCAGTCGGTTTTCCCCGAATTCCACTGCTTCGGTAAGAAGGTATATTCCCATATACTCGCCGTTGATATACAGGTTGGTAAAGGTACAGGCAGTCACGGCTTCCATACCCATCCGCCGGGCAAGGGAAAACGCCGCGTAGTTGCGCATCATGGATTTCTCCCGGGCGTTGGAAATAAGCACCCAATCCCTGTCTCCACCCTTGCCCGTTCCCAGAAGGTTGATTTTCAGATCCAACTTCAACCTGTAGGACTTCTTTTCGCAAAAGTCCCAGGAAGAATTCCCTCTGCCGCGCACGACCCCCGAAACATTTGTCAGGTTGTACCGCTCTTCCCGACAGTTGTTTGCCGAAAGAGTCATCCCAATATAATGTTCCCTGTCGGCAATCTCCGCGCCGTTCTCGGTATCTATACAAATATTGGGAAGCGTCACCTGTTCGCTGTTTTTTCTATATTCCGCCCACTTTCCGTCTCCGCAGGAACAAAGAATCTCGAAAAGAAACCAAAAAACCATCAAAAGCGAAAGCGTCCTTCCACGCCCCATTCTCCTCTGGCTTTTGATTTTGGTTTTGTTTCCGTTTTCGTTTGCAGTCTTCATATTCACCGCTCTTCTTTTCTTATAGAAAGTTCTCGTGACGCGGAGAATCCCGAAAGTTCGACGGGAGAACCTTTCGGTTCTCCTGTCGCTTCATTCGGGTTTTCGTCTGAATTTTCGTCCACACCGTTGTCAGGCTCCTCGAATGGATCATCGGGAGCATCGCCGGAGGGATTTTCCCCGGAAGAATCCTCTGAACTGTCAAGGGAAGGATCCACCGACGGGTCTACAGAGGGATCCGGGGGATCGGGAGGATCCACCTGCTCTTCTTTTTCGAAGATCGCCGAAACTGTCATATCGGCCGTGGGCGTGTCCGTGCGGGTGGCGCTGCGTTCACCGTCGTCCCAGGAAACAAACCGGTATCCCTGCGCCGCTTTTGCCGTCACCGCACTGCCCGATTGTCCCTCGGTCACAGTTTGGGAAACAACTCCTTCGATGCTTCCGCCATCGCCCGCCACATACAAAAGCGTATAGTGCTCAAGGGGTCTGAAGGACGCAGTGAGCGTTTGATTTTCGTATACTACGTCCCTCCTTTTTGCATCGGTACTTCCGTCGCTCCAGGATACAAAGACAAAACCGACGTCAGGTATGGCTTCCACGGTACTTCCGCTGTCTCCGCAAATCAGGTATTGCTCGGGCTTTCCTTCAATTCTTCCCCCCGTACCCGCGACGTACCGGATCACGTATACACTTGTATCTTTTTCAAAATAAGCGGTCACCGTGAGGTCTGAAACATCGGTATCCCGGCATTCCGCAGTGGGAACGCCGTCCGACCATTCCTTGAACACATACCCTTTCTCGGGAACCGCGCGCACATAGTCCCCCCATGTGCCGGGGATCACCGATTGATGGGCGTTCCCCTCGATTCTTCCTCCTGTACCAGCCATATACGTCAGAAGTGTCAACTTTCCAAATACAGCAGTGTAGGTGGCGTTACCCCTAACCACATCCGAACGGGTGGGATTGGTATTTCCATCGCTCCAACGGATAAAATAGAACCCGGGATTGGGAAGGGCGGTCACTTCAACGGTGTTCCTACCGTAAAGAATGTTCTTCTGCTCCACACTTTCGCGAAGCGTCCCGGAACCCTGACGGATCATGCCGTTTCCGTCGGTGTTGTAGGTCACGTCATAGTAAGAAACTGTTCCGTTGTCCAGTTCAAAGACGGCTCTTGCGGTAAAACTTCTCTTTACCGTGTCGGTTCTGGTCGCACCCGTATATCCGTCATCCCACATAACGAATTTGTAACCAGGCTTCGGAAGCGCCGTAACCGCGGCGGAAGTCTGCCCGTGCGCTACCGTTTGAACCGTCTGCCCCGACAGTGTTCCGCCGGAAAGAGCGGCATAGGTGACGGTATATTGACTTTGCAGATAACCTCCCTGCGCCGTTTTCACGGCGGTGGGCGGGAACGTACCTTCCGAAACATCCGCCTTGTAGTAGTTCCAGCCCGGAACAACGCTGTTGGCAAGATCTGTAAACTGTTTTAAGTCGGCGTCGGTCATGGCCTTTCTTTCCATCACGGCAGTTTTGGACAGCGCCTTTTCTTCAGCCGAACCGACTGCAAGAATTCTTCCGTCCTTTGTCCAGACATACCCGTCAATAGGCGTGCAGTCCATGTACAGCCAACCGATTCCGTAGTCCACCAACAGCCAACTGTGTGCCACGCTCCCGGTCCGTTGACGATTCACCCGGATGTATTCGATATCCAATTTATCAAGAAGTACCTGCAGCATCGCACAGCAGGTTTCAAAATTTCCCTTTTCAAGTTTGAAACCCCAGTATGCCTCCACACGGTAATCGCCGCCGTCGGTGTTGGCCTTTTCATCCCTCAGTTCATAGCGGGCGGTGAGATAGTCATACACATTGGACAGCACGGTGAATCGAGACATTCCCTCATAGGGGATCGCACGCAGCACCCCGTCGAAACACGCCTCCAGTTCCTCTTCGCTCACCGCGGGACGCACCACTCTTACGCGTGCCTCGGCCACCGCCTTGTTGCCCGCCGCGTCGTACACGGTATACGTAATGGGATATCCCTCAGTATCGTTGAGTTCGTTGAGTTTCACCTTTGAAACGTCCACAATAATCTTTTCACTGGGAATGACGCCGTCTCTGCCATCGTAAACCGAAATTCCATCCAAGTAATCGGGGGTACTTCCCAACTCCACTGTCAGATCCCGCACACCCGAAATCACCGGCGGAACGGTATCCTCCGTTCCGTCCTCCTCATACACAAACACCGTCACGCTCAAAGTCATGCTGTTTCCGCCCAAATCGGTGAGAATCAGCAGAATTGTCTTTTGCTCTGCCCTGTCGAAAACATACTCTTCAGCATAGCGCACCGTCACGGTAGTAGCGTCCTCAAGGGAGGAAAGAAACACACTGGGATCTTCCGGAAGACTTTCCCCCACTTTGAAACGCATTTCCGTCTTTGCCGTGGCTTTGGGCGGAACCGTGTCCACCGCCTCGTAGCGCAGAATATATTCCCCGCCGAATACCGTCACGTACACGGTGACTTTTCCGGGAGCGGAAACGCTCTGCGTTTGTCCGCTTTGGAAATGCGCACCGCATCCGGGGAGCAGCGTCTCCTCATCCGGAACAGGTGAACCGATCTCATACCTATATCCGCCGTTTAATGCGTCTGTCACATAACACGGCACATCGGCCTTGACAGTGTTTCCTCCCTCATCCTCCACACGGAGAGAAATCACGGCAGCCCCTTCCTCTCTCAGGATCGACGAAATATCCGAGAGCATCGTCACCTTTACAGACGTAGCATCATCGACACAGTCGCGCGGCAGGATATCTTCCGGCAGCGGCGCGCTTCCCCTTTTCACCAGCAGCGGCGGCATCTTTCTTACCACGGGCGGTTGGGTGTCCCGCACCTGAAGAGTCACCTCCGCCTCGCTTCCGTTGGAGAGGTGCAGTTTCAGCGTATAGTCGCCCACTTTTGAAGTGTCATAGACGCTGCTTTCATCAATGCTTACCGAAAGATCACCGCTTTTCAGAAAAATTGAGGGATTAAACGGCTCTCCAGCCTCCACCGTGACCGAACGGTACACGGGAAGAACGTCTCTTCGGGAACTGCCCCTTACAAGAATGACCACCATCGTCACGGTCAGCGCCACGATCAGCACCGCCGCCGAGATCATCAAAATCATTTTGACTTTTTTGCTCATTTGTAAAACACGCCCTGATTTTTTAAAGGCTTCCTTTCAGACAAAGTTTCAAATGGCGCGAAAAACGCCGAAAACAAAATGTAGCGGAATCATATATGTAAAAAATTGAAACAACAATATCTGCTTTGAACGATACCGGCCTTCTCCGCATTTAGAGCGGGCACTGTGCGCCGGAATATCTGCGGTTTGCACCGTCAGAATTCAAAAATATGCGAGACGGTTTCAGTATATCACTTTCTGCTCAATTTGTCAATTTCAAGGTTTTTATCACTCTTGACAAACGGCAGGCAAAGGTATAGAATGAACGCGGAAACCTCAAATGTAAAATTGACGATAACCGAAAAGGAGACACAATTATGACCATCAGAAAAACCGTTTTCGGCACGATGCCCGACGGCCGCGCGGTCTACGCATACAATATTGAAAACGCCTCGGGAGCTTCGGTAACCCTTCTGACACTGGGGGGGATCATTCAGTCTCTGGTCGTACCTGACAGAAACGGCGCGATGAAAGACGTGGTCTGCGGATACGACTGTGTGGACAGGTATCTGACGGCGGCGGGGTACCAGGGCGCCATCATCGGCAGGGTGTGCAACCGCATCGGCGGCGCCTGCTTCACCCTTGACGGCAAGGAACACAAACTTTTTGTAAATTCCGGAACAAAGGACTCCCTGCACGGTGGAAAAGAGGGATTCAACCGTAAACTGTTCACTGCCGTCTCTTTTGAAAACGAACAGGGAGCGGGCGTAAAACTCTACGCCGTCTCGCCTGACGGGGAGGAGAATTACCCGGGCACCCTCCGCATCTGCGTCACCTACACCTTCACAGAAGAGAACCGTCTGATCCTAGACTATCAAGCGGAAACCGACAAACCCACCGTTGTCAACATGACCAACCATGCCTATTTCAACCTCACCGGCGTCGGCGGGAATTCGGTGATGGAACACGAACTCTACATCAACAGCGAAAAATATCTGCCCACAGACGGAGATCAGATTCCCCTTCCCTGCGGATATCAGCCGGTCAAAAACACAGTTTTCGACTTCACGGCTCTCCGTCCCATCGGGCATCCCATTGATCATGGATTCGCTCTCCGGGGGTTTAACGGCATGGTGAAACGCGCCGCGTTCCTCTGTGAGCGCACCGAAGGCAGAAGCCTCACAGTCTATACCGATCTCCCGGTTCTTCAGGTCTATACCGCCTGCGTCATGGACGGTCCCGAGCCGTTCAAAGGCGGCGTGCCCCAAAGACCGCTGCACGCCATATGTCTCGAAACCCAATTCTCCACCAACGCCGTCAACCGTCCCGATTTTATTCCCTGTGTGCTTCGTCCGGGAGAACTGTATCACAGCACCACGGTCTTTGAATTTTCCACGGTCTGAAGTTACGGCCCCGATTCCGGCGTTGAATACCTGAAGTCGGGCATTCCTGATGTAAAAGTGAGATGAAAGGAAACTCTGAGACAGAAATCCGAAAATTCTTCCCGATCGGCGGTGGGATCAATCCGGCCATCGGAGCGTCCCGAGGGGCGAAACATCGGGCAAAATCTGAAGCCTGAAATTTGAAACCTGAAAATTTCCGGGCGGAAACTCTTTCTGGGAGAGTTTCCGCCCAAAATTTTTGCCTTTTGCCGCGCGGGCGCGGGTGCAAGTGCCGAAGAATTTGGGGCGGCATGGCACGTTTTCAGGGCGTCCATACCGCAAGGCGCTGTTCTCAAAGCAAGAACAAACTCCTGAGGCTCTCAAAGACGAACTCCCGATCCGGCGTTCCCGCATTCCGACGCTCCTGCATTCTGACATCCCGGCATTCTGACGCCCCGGCATTCCGACGTCCCGGCATTGCAGCGCTATGCCGGTTCGACGCGCAAAGTTCCCAAACGGTATTCGATTTCGTACAGATCCGTCACCATGCGGACGCCCCCGCCGTCGGTCATCTCATAAATATACACACTGGACAGCGTGTTTTCGCTCTCGCCCACTTCCGATTGTTTGCCCGAAACAATCGCGCCAAGGTAATGGCCCGTCAAAAGGCTTCCCTCGGCAATCCATGCGCGCGGTGAAACCAGCGGGGCGCCGTCGGCAATCTTTCTGGCGCTTTCGGTAGCAACGACCACTCTCCGCTTTTCCACCGTCAGTGTCCCGCACAAAAGCGATATGATATACTGATCGGTCACGTCGTTGCCGTTTGCGTCGAGCACCCGGCAGTAAACAAACTCCACAGCGGACGTGCCCACCGTCGTCTGGCTGCCCGTCAGCTGCACATCCAGTTGATGCCCCTCCTTGAGTTTTCCCGAGACAATCCCGTAAGAATCGGGGATAAGGGGCGTTCCGTCATACTGCTTACTGGTATTTGCGGCTTTGATAAGCAGGGCATTCGGCAATTTTTCCGGATCAAAGGTACCGTCGCCGTTCGGGATTTCGTCACCTCCGTCAGTGAAGGAAGCGGGCGTCACATCCACATGAATCCACCCGTAACCCGCGACATACACTTCCACCCATGCGTGTGCCCTGGCTTTGGGCACGCCTACCCATTCGCCCTGCCGTGTATTGGCAAGATATCCCACGGTATAGCGCGCAGGGTATCCCAAATATCTGAACAGCATCACACCAGTCGCTGCATAATGCTGACACACACCCTCTCCCGAAACTGTCAGAAAATGAATGATTATGTCCGCGTTGTCCGGATAAGGGGAAAAATTGCTGTTGTATTTTCCGAAACTGCGGACGGCGTTTGCAATCTCTTCAATAGAGCCGGAACGAAGATTGTTGCGGTTTATAAAATCGTCAAGCACTGCTTTCAGATTCTCGGGAACCTTCATGTAGGTTTTTTTCACATAGTCCTCATACTGTTTTTGAAACGCATAGGGGCTTCCGTCTCTGTGTTCATCGTCGCCGTACCCGTTGTAGAGGTAGCACTGCGTCTCGTACTCAAATCGCTCGGATGCCCAGAAAGTTTCCCCGCCTACCGCGTAGTTTCCGTTTAAGGAGTAGTCCGGCGTCACGAATCCCGTTCCCTCCATACGCCTGATTTTCACAGTGTAAGCGATCAACCTTTTACTCTGCAGAACCGACGCGGTATAGTTTAACGGAAACAGATTTTCACTCCCCATGCCGTAGTAGGGCTGGGCGCTTCCAAACCCCCTGCCGTTATAGTCCCCGTAAGACATTCTGCGTAAATACAGTTTTCCCGTGAAGGGGGCGTTGACATAGAGGGCAACGGTATTGTCATTGACAAAAGGGTTGGAGGGGATGCGCGCGGTGGAGTCCGCAGGAAAGAATCCGTTTCCGCCGTTGGGGTCATCCGGGTTGTCCGGATCATCCGGATCATCCGGATCGTCCGGGTCATCCGGGTCATCCGGATCGTCCGGATCGGGAACCTGTCCGGTCACCGTCAAGGTGCCGAATTCCTTTTCCACCACATAGTTTTCTTTGGTACTGATGCCCTCTCTGCGTATATCCACCTCAAAGGAATTGGGCACGGTTCCGGGAAGGGTAAGTCTGCCAGTCACATTCACGATAAGAATCTCCCCGTCCACAATTTTTCCTTCGGTCAGATCCCACCGGTTGTATACCAGAGGGATTCCGTCGTAGACTTTGGAGGCGCTGCGGCTTCTGATGGTCAAAAAGATAGGGGTAATCTCCAGAATTCCGAAATTTTCGGTGATATCGTAACCCTTCGAAACATCCTTCCCCTCTTTGTTGTACACCTTTGCAACAAAGGAGTTGGAAACGCTTCCAACGCTGGTGATCTCCATGCCAAAGTTCAGAACCAGGTTGTGCCCTTCCAGCAATTCCCCATAGGTCAGCGTATAGTCGTTGCAGGAAAGTTTTTTCCCGTCGTAAACCTTTTTTTCGCTTGCCGAGGTGATCGTGAGTCTCACAGGATGTACCACCATCCTTCCGAAGCCGTACACGATCTCATACATCTCGGTAACGTCCCGTGCTCCCTCGTAGATTCTCAGTTCAAAGCGGTTTTCAAAATCCCCCGTCCCTTCAAAGGGTTCCGAGAACAGAGCTTTTGCCTGATGCCCCGAAAGAAGTTGTCCCGAAACGATTTTCCATTTTTCCACAGCGGGCGTCGGATATCCGTCCCATGTTTTTTCAAGCCCCTCGGAAATGACGGTCAGCGGAATACCCCTGACGGTGAGGAACCCCGGCTTTGCCGTAATGTTGTAGCATACTGTGACGTCCTCCCCGTCGGCGTTGACGATCCGAATGCTCTCTTTTCGGACGGAGAGCAGTTGCTCGCCCGTGCGCTCCGGTGCCTTCACAAATTCCGCCGAAACGATTTGATCCCCCTGGGCAAGCCCCACAGGTCTGAGAACGTGCAGGAAATCCTCGACGGCGTAGTCCAAACTCAGCGTTCCCCCCAGCCCAACCGTCAGGTCCCGCTTTCCATGAAAATCTCCGCCTCGCAGACATTCTCCCTGAACATTCCGTCGGCGGCGGCGCGTACCACATATTCCCCGGGAACAGTCGGAAAATTCTCCGAAAAGTCTTCCGTACCCTGAAATCTAAAGGAATAGCGCACCCCGGAAAAAAGGGCCTTTGCCGAAAGTTTAGGATGCTCCCCGTATACAAACCGGGAAGATGAAACTTCCTCAATAAAGATTCCCTTGACGCACAGCATACCGAACGTCGCACCCAACACACAGACAACCGCGACGGCGATCGCCGCGGCATGACGTCTGAGTGAAAGCAGCGCGGCAAGAATCTTTTTCATCCTCTCTTCATAAGCCTCATATCGCATGGCGCGTCCTCCTTACATTCACAATGCCCAAACGTGAACCTGAATTTTTTCTCTTTCGGTTTTCGACCTCGGCCCTTCCGTGGGTATGCTCGTATGCCGATTTTTCAAATTTTCCCCTTTGCCGTTCGGTCATTTCACGGTCAGGGTTCCCAAACGGAACGTGATCACGTAGCAGAAACTCACATCCCGACCGTTCTCATATACCGTCACCTTCAGGGGACGGTTCTCCACGCTTCCCCGGGCGGTAAGCTGCATCCCCATCTTCACTTCCACCCGCTGGCCCTGTACCAACTGGTCGGGGGAGTCGAGGGTCCACACGTCGTTTGTCAACGGTTTTCCGTCATACTCCTTGCTCGCGTTTCCCGTGGTGATACACAGAACTCTCGGTCTTACCGACAGTTCTCCGTAATCATAGGCAATTCTGTAGTTTGAAGTCACATCATTGCCGTTTTCATCGGTGACAATCGCCAAAAAAGTGTTGGAAGAACTGCCCACGTCCGTCTGTTTGCCCGTCACGATGCAGGTCAGCGTATCCCCCTTCATCAGATTGCCGGACATCAGTCTTGTCCCTGAATTTTCCAGGGGCATTCCGTCATAATTCTTTGTTTTGCTTTCACTCACCACCAGAAGTTCAATGGGAAAAACGGTCAAGGTACCGGGTATCACCGTAAGGTCGTAAGAAGCGGTTACGTCCCGACCATCCCTGTCAAAAATGCAGACATGAAGTCTATTGGAACTCTGACCCACCGCCAACTGTCTTCCGAAAACGTCCACCGTCATGTGGTGTCCTTCCATCAGGTCGCCCTTGACAATATCCCATTCGTCGCAGATCAGTTCCTTGCCGTCATACTTCTTCTCGGCGCTCCGCGCCATCAATACCAACTGATTGTTTTCAAATTTATCGGGCAGGAACACACCCAAATGCACCAACAAAAATATCGTCGCGATCACGGTTGCAAACAGAAACGAAGCGCATCCCGCCGTTAGAATCACACATTTTATCTTTGAACTTTTCATCTTTATACCTTTACATCAAACGTTGCTTTTCGCTCTTTACCCATTGTCCGCTGCCTTTGTTTTTCTGCCTATCTTTCTAACTTCCTTTTCAGGGCGACACACCCTCTGCGCTTCTTCCTCTTCGGTTTTCTCAGGCTCCCGTGTTCTCAACTTCTCGAATTCCCGAATTTTTCGGTTTTTGGATTTTCGGTTTTCCGGTATTCCCGGAGTTTCAGTACAGATCGGAAAACCGCGTTAGGTACTCCCTGCACAACGGCAATTCTTCCCTGCCGAATAGTTCGTCAATTTTCGCCAGTACCCCCTGCGCCTCGCTGCGCACAAATATGGGATTCTGTGACTCCAGTTTTCTGAAAACCTTTTTGCGAAGCATGTCGTCGATTGCGTCGTTTTCTCTTCCGCCGCAGGCAAGGATCACCGAAACATATTCCTCGGTTTGCCGCATCACGCGATTTCCAAAGGTGACGTGCAGGTGCTCCGACACATACGTGTCAAGGTCGCTTATCCGCTTTTGGCCCTCGGAACTAAGCTGCTTTGTGCTTTTCGCCTTCTCCAAAAGGGCAGAGAAACTTTTGGCGGAAATTGCCATGGGTCTCCACGCTCCGGGAACAAAGGGATCGGCGCGTTTGTCCAGATTCATGATCATCGCACGGTCATACACCTTGTCAGAAATGGCGAAGGTGGAATCGTCGTTGTTGGCGGTGCCTATAAACCACATATTCCCAGGCAAAAGCATCCTCCCCTCCTTAAACAATTTCGGATCGTTCTTCCACACGTCAGGAACCACCTCCATGTACCGCTCCTCTTCGTTTGGCAGTTCCAGAAGCGACAGGAATTCCGAAAAATAATACTCCACCCGCGCGATGTTCATCTCGTCCAACACCGTGACGTACATTTTTTCACTGTAGCAGGCTTCGTACATTTTCCGCAGCAGGAGCGTTTCGTTGAATTTTCCGGTAAATTCATTGAAATATCCGATCATGTCCGCCCGCTCTTTCCACATGGGCTGTATGGGAATAACCACCGATTCGTTTTGCAGAAACTTTCCCGCGGCATAGGCAAGAGAGGTTTTACCCGTACCGGACATTCCCTGCATGATCAGCAGTTTGGATACGCCCATACTGGCAATAAACCGGCGAATATCCTCAAGAGAATAGAACAGACCCAATTCGACCGCAGCATAGTTCCTGAAATTCTCACAGATCTCCGCCAGCGTCAGTTCCTGTTCGGGGGAAAAGGACTCCTGCAAAAGGCCCTTTTTGCTTTGTGCGTCGATTTCGGAAAGCATCACAAACCTTCCCTTCCCCGGAACGTTCTCCCTTTTCCCACCGGCAAGGGATCCGCCGGAAGTCCCGCCGCTTTTGAAAACCAGCACCAAACTGAAGAGAATCATCACCGCAAGCGTAAAAAAGAGCATAGCGCCGAAAACATAAACTGAGCGCAGAATTTTTGAATTCAGCAACTGCAAAATGCTCATGCCTTCATAGATTTCCGTGGGACGGGTAAGCGCGACAATCAATCCCACGCACGCGGTGACCGTCAGCGCGGTAAACAGCACCGTCGCCAAAACTCCGAGAATTCTTCTTTTCATGACCTACAATATTCCTTTCCTGTATGCAATTCGCGACCGCCCCTACCGCGCTGCTGTGAAGGCCTTCCCAGCAATGCGGGCAAAAACCGTGCAAATCCGATAAATTCAAAATTTTCAACGGTTATTTTCGCTGTCTTCGCTTGTTGTTTTCTCTCTTTTTGTCTTTGTCTTTCCTATCTTTTTGTCCTTCTTACTCCCGTTTTCCAAAGACAGAAAACCACTTCGGAAAACCCGTTTTCTGATGGCCTTTTTGGTCTTGAGCCACTGGTCGTCATAGAGTTTTTTTAGATATGCGCACTCCCGCTCCAACTCATTGAACCGCTCTTTTTCGGTATAGGACAGATCCTCCGGATCGATCCTCCCGTATTCGGCGCGCAGCGCATCCAAATGCGCGAGGATTTCTTCCTTTTCCCTTGAAAGATCTTTGAATTGCCGTTCCCTGTCGGCGCTCTCTTTCTGCCTTTTAGTCCGTTCGTCAAAAAACAGCTTCTGCTGTTTCGCCATCTCGTCCTCCAGTGTCTTCAAAACCCTCAAATGCTCCTCACGTTCTTCCCTCTCGGAGGTTTCAAGATCGGTCAGCGCCTCGTCAAGAGAAATCGTTCCTTCGGCGAATTGTTTAAGGATCTGCGTTTTCCGGTCCATATACCGTTGAGAATGGGCGCGCATCCGGTTTTTCTCATCCTCAAGCCACTCCTTTTCCCTGGCGGCCCTGAATTCTTTGTCCGCAAGCAGACAACTTTCGGCCTGAAGCGCCGCCAAAAGAGCAAACTCCGCGGCGTTCTCACGGTCGATGGGCAGGGCGTCCGTCTCTTTTTCAAAAATATCGTACCCCTTCTCCCTGTAAGACGAAAGATACTCGTACATCGTCAGCGCCTCACGGAAATACCGGTCTTTTTTCAAAACATTCGTTCGGACAATCGGGGGTCTGATCATGGCTAGATCAGCCATCTGTCGCATAAGTTCCGTCTGCAAAAGCGCTGTCACACGCTGGGACAGTTCATACAGCCTCCGCACCGTAGAATTTTCCGACACCCCATTCTGGCGCTCCTCCGAAAACTCCCACCGGAATTCCATTTTTCCCGTCGGCGTTTCCACCGTCCGTGCAATTTTCATAAATGTCTTCCGAAAGTTTTCCGTTTTGATGATCTGTCTGTTTCGCGCCTCTATGAAACTCTCCGCCGTTTTCAGCACCATGTACAGAAACCGATTTTCATACACCGAATAGTCGTCCAGATTCTCGACAATCTGAAGTTTTTCCGGCAGCATCTCCCCTTTTTCGTCGGTTTGCGCAATATATCTGCTGTTCCTTGCCAAATGAAAGACCGACGCTTTGGAAATTCTACGTACCTTTCCAATGGGAACCACCCGCCCCTCGGTTTTGATAAAACTACGGTTTTCGGCAATGGCGGCTTCCACCCCGTCTAGTCCCTTTTCAATCCGTTCGACCCATCTCTCGTCCACCTGGCAGCGCGCCGACAGGAACCGCAGAACATCTCCCTTCTCCGGCTGTTCAATGCATTCTTTCAACCGTTGCCTTACGCTCTCTCTCCCTTCGTTTTCGGCCGTCCGTTTTAAATCCGAAAGGAGTTTATAGTGTACTCTGTCAAAATCCATCAGCGCCTTCCCCTTTTGTTCTTCCGCCGTTTTGATTATGCCATCGCACGGTATGCAGTGCGACGATTCGCTCCGTCCCCGTGCACGGGAATTTCTTTCCGTTTTGATTTTTTTGATCTCTTGCGGGACGCTCCCCTTTTTTGTTTCGGTTTCGATTCCTGTTTTGTTCGTACCCACTCAAATTTGATTTCAGCCGTTTCTTCGACCCTACTTCTTTACAAAGACAGTTTTAATCAGAGAAAGTCAACGAAAATTTAAAAATTTACAAATTGTTCATTTCCACCATATACCGTAACAACTTGTACACGCGCTGTACCGACCGCAAATCCAGAGTTTCGTCGGGCGTATGGATATCCTTTATATTGGGGCCAAAGGACAACGCGTCCCCGCCGCCCATTTTCTCAAGAATGATTCCGCACTCCAATCCGGCATGTATGGCCTCCACACGAGGCTCCGGACCGTCGGGAAAAACCGTCCGG